>CAZIDC010000013.1:0-16909 GCA_964537885.1 uncultured Syntrophaceae bacterium
CGATGCCCCGATGAGGGCTATGGATTTAGGATTGAAGAGGAGGTCAAAATCCGGAAGGACGATCTTTTCCATGTAAATCCTTTAAAAAGCATCCAAGTTAACCCCTCTCACCCTTCCCCTCTCCCCCGCAAACGGGGGAGAGGGCGGGGTGAGGGGGAAGGATAAAAAAGGAAATTCCTATACAATCGAGCCTCTTGCAAAAGTATTTTTTTGTGGTTCGACAAGCTCACCACGAACGGAAAAACTAAATAATTTCAACCTAAGCCCGTTCACCCTGAGCCTGTCGAAGGGTAAATTACGGACTTTTGCAAGAAGCTCAATCAAGTTAAATGCCTAAAATGCCTAAAGCGCGCTGCAGTACTAATAATTGGCCAAAGGGAATTCCGATCCTATTTAATAACTTTCGCTCTTTTTAAGGTCTTCAAGAGCAAGTAGCCGATCACTGAACCCGGTATACTGGAAGCCGCAAAAGCGGTGAAAAAGAAAGCCAAGGCCAATTCCTTTCCGATGATCGGGCCTATAAGGAAAACAGTCAGGGGAACACCGATCAGGACCGTTCCCACCGGTTCCATAAGCGCGGCCCAATCCCTCCGGATCCAACAAAATGCCAGACCGACGATGATTGCCCCTGGAATCCCTCCGGGGAAGGCGAAGATCGTCCCCGTCCCCATTGCGTTCCGGATCAGCCCGGCGATCAGCGCGGAGATCGCCGCGTACCATGGTCCGATCAAAACCCCCGCCAGCGCGTTCACCATGTGCTGAAAAGGGAAAGCTTTGATGGGGCCCACGGGGAAATGAACCCCCGAAAGAAGAACGGCCACGGCCGCGAAAAGGCCGGTGAGGACAATCTTCCTCGCCTTCTCCATCTTTTCCATTTCCTCTTTTCAACCTCCAGGAGTTTTTTAACCTCGGCATCAAGCGGAATGGATTTTCAACCTGACGAATCTTTTAAGGCCTGGATTAGATCCTGCACCTGGGATAGTGGTAGCCGGATGTTTTTTTCTCCCTGGACAATCGCCAACCCCGCACCTTCTTCGCCTTCAACCCGGCGGACCGTAATCCGCTCTTTCCCGGCCCCGATCTCCCGAGGGGGGGCGAACTCGCGGTAGGAAGGCGGAATATATCCTGGTTGGATCCAGTCTAAGGGGTTGAACTCGGCAAACTGGATTAAAGTCCCGAAGGCATTTTTGGGATGGATGTACATCTCTTTCCACCCCGGAAAAGGTTCGGCAAAGCCAAAGGTGGGAATCGAATTCTCCTGCAGAACACGCCGGGTTTCCACGATGTCGTTTACCTGAATGGTGACGTGGTGGGGGCCTTCGCCCCGGTTTTCCAGAAACCGGTAAACAAACCCCTCCTCTTCCAGCGGGTCGATCAGCTCGATAAAACAAGAAGAACCCAGCTCCACCGTCGTCCAGCGGAATTTCTGCTCGGGAATGGGAGCGCAGTAGAGTTCCCGTCCTCCCAGGACACCCAGAAAGAAATCCCTGGCCCGATCCAGATCCCGGACGGCAATGGAAATGTGGTCGATTCGTCGAATCATCTTTTCCTCCATGGTCATTGGCTTCGCCTTTCCTAACAGCTAACGTATCCTATTCTCTCCCCAGAATCAAGCCCAAGATTTCTTTTCGCCGCCGCCCCTCTGAACTTTTCCAGTCTCCAGGAATTCAGGGATAAAATGGAAAAAGGGGAAATCCAGTAACCCTTCAGTCACGGGTGGGTGGCCAAGGGAGCCCATGGCCGGGAGGCCAGTCCAGTCCGCTTGGAACCATGAGGCGCTGATTTCTCCGTGGATGGGGCGGGGCTGACGCCTTCCGCCTCCTCCGGCGGAGGTTCAGTGAGGACACCATGAACAGAGATATCCCAGCCGATGCTTCCGGCGCGTACTGGACTGGCCTCCCGGCCAAAACAGAATCTTTAGCAGGTTTAGTTCCCCCGATATTCCTGTCATAGCCACTCGTGACTGAATGGTTACGAAATCCAAGATATTTTTGTTGACAGGGGGGAAAAAATGCTTTATTAGTGAGTAATCACTTATTCTTAGCAGGGAGAGGGGGCGGGGATGGGAAAACGGATGTCCGCCGAAGGCCGCCGGGAGCAAATCCTCCAGGGGGCCTCGTGCCTTTTTGCCGCGAAGGGATTCCGCGGAACGACCACCCGGGAGATCGCCCTTCACCTGGGCATCAGCGAGGCGCTGATGTTCAAGTACTTTCCCAGCAAGGAAGCCCTTTACCGGGCGATTATCCAGAAAAGAACGGATGGATCGGAGGAAATGTTTTTCCCCAAGGAATCCGTCCAGGCCAAGGATGACCGGCAGGTCTTCAAGTCCATTGCTTCTTATCTGATCAAGAAAAATACCGAAGACCCTACCTTTATGCGGTTAATCCTTTACAGCGCTCTGGAGGGCCATGACCTTTACCGGATTTTTTTTGAAAATCACGCCATGGAAAGAACCCGAATTCTTTCCAACTACATCCGCCAGCGGATCAAAGAAAAGGCCTTTAAAAAGGTGCCCCCCCTGCTGGCCGCCCGGGCCTTCATCGGCATGATCATTCACTACGTGCAGGCCCAGGAAATATACGGCCTGAAGAATTTATTCCATTTTTCCCAAAAGAAAGTCGTGAATATTTTCGTGGATGCTTTTTTAAATGGACTAAAAGGAAGCTCCCAGAGCAATGGAAACAAAAAAAGAAAACTCTCCGAATAAACCCGGGAGAAAGGTCTTATTCCTCCTCCTGGCGATGGCCTTATTGGGTGCGGGAATTTATTTTGGCCTGCAATGGTTGATCTTTCGCTGGCACTTCGTCTCCACGGATGATGCCCAGGTGAAGGGCAATCTGATCAACCTCAGCGCCAAGGTCCCAGGGAGGATCGTCAAGCTCCTGGCGGAAGAAGGGGATCTTGTCCAGTCCGGGCAGGTCCTCGTCGAGTTGGAAAAAAAGGACTACACCGCAGCCCAGGCTCAGGCTCTGGCCGCTCTGGAAGCGGCTAAGCAGGAATGGGCCAGAGCGATTACCCAGCTATCTTTAACCAGAGAGCGGGTTGTCCAGGGAATTGGCACGGCCCAGGCTTCTTTGCGGGAGGCCGCAGAAGGCCTTCAATTCGCTGAAGATGACGCTGTCCTCCAATCCGACCGGGTACACAAGGAAATTGAGCGGGCGGAGGCCAGTCGCCAGGCAGCCCGGGCCAAGGTTTTAGAAGCCAAAGCCACGATGGAAAACGCCCAGAAGGAATTTATCCGCAATCAGGAATTATTCCGCCAAAGGTACGTGGCTGAAACTGCCCGGGATGCGGCGGAAACCGCCCGGCAGGTTGCCGAAAGCAAATGTCAAGTAGCTCTGGAAAACGAACGAGAGGCCCTCTCTCAGCTCGAACTGGCTAAAGCCAACCTCCGGTCCATCACTTTAAAACAACAAAACATCCGCATGGTGGAACAGGTCCGGCAGAAGGCCCGGCTTAATTTGACCCTGGCCCAGGAAGAAAAAAAGCAGATCGCCCTGCAGGAAAGAAATATCGGGCTTCTCCGGGCCAAAGTTCGGGAGGCGGAAGCAGCCTATCAGCAGGCGGAAATCCGGCTCCAGGAGACTACAATTGTAAGCCCCATTCGCGGGTTAATCTCCAAACGACTGGCGGACCAGGGGCAGATGGCCCAGCCGGGCCAGCCGCTCCTGGTCGTGAATAATCCCGCTGAAAAATGGGTCGTGGCCAATGTGGAAGAAACCAAAGTCCGCAGGGTGCACAAAGGCGCGAAAGCAACGGTCGAGGCCGATGCTTTCCCGGGCCGGACTTTTGATGGCCGGGTTGAATTCATCGGGGCGGCGGCTCTTTCGGAATTTGCCCTGCTTCCGGCGGACAACCCTTCTGGTAATTTTATCAAGATCACCCATCGTCTTCCGGTGCGGATTTTCGTCGACGACCCGCAAAACCTGCTCAAACCGGGGATGATGGTGGTAGCGGCGATTGAAACAAAATAAAGTTTCAGGGTTTAAACCTGAAGCTTGAAACTTTTTTTACTTATAACTGGATTCATTCCTATGAGGGGAAAGGACTGATTTGAGTAGCTTCTCTTCCCATGGCGAAAATCATAAATGGGGCGTGCTGGGTGTGGTCATCCTGGGAAGCTTCATGGCCATCCTTGACAACACCGTCGTTAACGTTGCTCTGCCCAAGATCATGGCCAACTTCGGGGCTACGGTGGATCAGATCGAATGGGTCGTTACTGGCTATATGATTGCCTTTGCCATCTCCATGCCGGCGATCGGCTGGCTGCGGGAAATTTTGGGGCTGAAGAATGTTTTTATCGCCAGTCTTGTGGTTTTTTGTTTTGGGTCAGCCCTCTGTGGCATGGCCTGGGATAAGGATTCCCTTGTCGCTTTCCGGGTCATCCAGGCCATCGGAGGGGGAGCCTTGATGCCCACCGGTTTGACTCTGGTCTCAGAATCATTTCCCCCCCAGGAGCGGGGAATGGCCATGGGGGTCTGGTCTATCGGGGCTATGGTTGCCCCTACGATTGGCCCCTTCCTGGGTGGCTATCTGGTTGATGAGGTCAACTGGCGGTCCATCTTTTACATCAATCTGCCAGTGGGGGCCGTGGCCATTCTATCGGCCATCTGGGTTCTCCAGGCCGCCAAAACGAATGGGCCGGCTCGTAAATTCGACTTTATCGGTTTTGCCAGCTTTTCGGTCTTTCTCGCCGCGCTTCTCATTGCCCTCAGCCAGGGCCAGCGGGAAGGCTGGACTTCAGACTATATCCTTTCCTGCTTCTCCCTGAGCGTTCTGGGACTGGCGGCCTTTATCGTTTCCGGCTTCCTGCTGAAAGACCCGATCATCGACCTCCGCCTTTTCGCCAACCATAATTTTTTGATGGCCAATGTTGTTAACTTTGTCCGGGCCGTGGCCATCTTTGGATCCATGTTCCTTCTTCCCCTTTTCCTGCAGAACATTTTGGACTATACGGCGCTGCGTACGGGGATCGTCCTGGCACCTTTAGCCATCAGCATTGCCATCGTCTCGCCATTTTCCGGCCTCATTTCCGACCGGATCGGACCCAAAATCCCCATGTTCCTGGGAACCCTGCTGCTGGCCTTTTCCCTCTACCTTTTCAAAGACCTCTCCCTCAATTCGGATTACTGGTTCCTTTTCTGGCCGCAAGTAATCCGGGGAGTGGGGTTGGGATTGATCAATGCGCCGCTCATGAGCGCCGCCCTCAATGCCGTTCGCCGGGAGCAGACCGGCGTCGCTTCGAGTCTGGTGACGGTCATCATGCAGGTCGGCGGCGCTTTCGGAGTGGCCCTATTGGGAACAACCTTGCAACGCCGCGAGTTCTTCCACTATGCCCATTATCTGCAATCGATCAACGACGCTTTTTCCCCCTCCGTATACCGGGCTCAATTAGCCATGCAGGAATTGCTCCTCAGGGCCGGGTATGGGCCGGCGGAAGTCCTGGCGAAAGGGAAAGGCCTGCTGGCCTTATGGGTTCACCGCCAGGCGACCGTTGGGGCTTTTGGAGATGCTTTTATCTTTGCGGCGCTCATCACCACCATCGGCATCATTCCGGCCCTGCTGATCCGTAATATTCGCTTTCCGGTTAAAACCGGGCCGGCGGAATGAAGCAGCCCCCAAGAGGTGGAGATGGATGAGGTGCAAAAAAACTAAAATGATCTTTTAAGGCAGGAAGGAATTGGCAAGGAATACCGAACTCAAATAAAATAGCGTGGAAAGGGGAGTTCAGAATGATGAAACCATGGAGAAAAAGGATTTTATTCCAGGGGCTGGTCCTGTTTATCTTTTTTCTTTTTTCCAGCCCGGCCGGGGCCGAAGAAGGACTGCCCCAGAAAGGCAAACCGTTGACCCTGGCCCAGTGCACGGCTATGGCCTTGAAATACCATCCTTCTTTACGCGCCAGCCTGGCCACAGTCGAAGCCTCCAGGGCTAAAGTGGAACAGGCCTTGGCAGCTTATTATCCTCAGTTAAATTTAAACAATACGTATAATACCGCTACCTCTAACTATTCGGGAACGTTTGCCTCCACTCGAACCCCAGGCGGGTATTCCTGGACCTTTGAGGACATTTTTTCTACGGGAGTCTTTCTCAACCAAAATCTTTTCGATTTTGGCCGAACATCCAACACCGTCACCCTCAACCGGGAAAACGTCAAAGCCAGCGCCGAAGACCTTATCACCGCCAGGCAAACCGTCGTATTGAACGTCAAGCAAGCCTATTTCAATGTCCTCCAGACCCTGCGGCTCATCCAGGTAGCGGAGGAGACCGTCAACCAGAGTAAACAGCATCTCGAACAGGCCCGGGGATTCTACCAGGCGGGGACCCGACCGAAGATCGACGTCACCAAAGCTGAGGTGGACCTGGCCAACGCCGAGCTCGGGCTGATCCGGACGAAGAACAATTACCAGGTGGCCCGCGTGATTCTGAACAACGCCATGGGCCTGCGCGAGGGGCTGACTTTTCCCATCGAAGACTCCCTGAGTGTTCAACCCTATACCATTACCCTGGAGGAAATCCTAAAGGCCTCTTTTGATCAGCGCCCCGAAATTTTGCAGTTGCAAGCCAAGCAGCGGAGCCAGGAAGCGACCATCAAGCTTGCCCAATCCAGCTATTACCCCATCCTCTCCGGCAATGCCAGTTACCAGTTGCGGGCCACCGAGTTCGATCGTTTCTACTGGGATTGGTCCTTCGGCGCTACTCTGTCCATTCCCCTTTTCAGCGGATTCTCTTCGCCCAGCCAAGTAGCCGAGGCCCGGGCGAACCTGAGAAATCTCCAGGCCCAGGAAGAAAATTTAAAGCTAAATATTCGCCTGGAAGCGGAGCAGGCCTACCTCAGCCTCAGAGAAGCGGATGAACGGCTGCGGGTAACGGAAAAATCTGTAGCCCAGGCCCAGGAGAATTTCGAGCTGGCCACCGGCCGCTACCAGGTGGGCGTGGGCTTCCCCTTAGAGGTGACGGATGCCGAAGTCTCCCTGGCCAATGCCCGGGCTAACAACATTCAAGCCCTATATGATTACAAGGTCTCTGAGGCCAAGATCGAAAGAGCTATGGGTCAAATAAGGTAAGAGGGGAGAGGGAGAGGGAAAGGGGAAAGGGCAAAGGGGAAAGGAAAGAGGATTTATGAGTCGAGTCAAAAAAACAATCATCATCTTCGTCATCCTGGCCATTGCCGCCTTGGGTGCGGTCCGAGCCGCCCAGGTCATCTCCGCCAAAAAAACCGAGGGATCCAAGCAGCAGACCATGGGGCAGGCTCCTTTGGTGGAAGTTTCCTTGGTAACTCAAGAGAGGATTGAGGAAAAAATCGTTCGCACGGGGGATATCGTACCTGATGCCCAGGTCACCATTTATTCCAAGGTCCAGGGATGGGTGGAGAAGATCAACGTCCGGGAAGGGGACCGGGTGAAGACGGGGCAAGTGCTGGTTACCCTGGACGCCAGGGAAGCCGAGGCGGCCGTGGCTCAATCCAAGGCCAGCCTGGAGGCGGCGGCTGCCCGTTTGAAACAAGTGAAAGCAACCTCCGAGGAAGCCGTGCAATCCCAGATCCAGCAATCCAAAGCCACCTTAGAACTGGCCGAATCCGATCTCAAGCGGGCTCAGGAGCTTCTTGATAAAAACTTCATCTCCCGGCAGCAGCTGGACGAAGCCCGGACCAAGTACAACGTGGCCAAAGCCGCCTACGAGCTTACCCTCAACAGCCTCAGGCAGAAAACCTGGGAGAACGACATCGCTCTGGCAGAAGCGCAGGTCCGGCAGGCCAAAGCCAACTTGGATATGACCCAGGCCCAGCTCGCCAACCTGATCATCCTGTCGCCCATGAACGGGGGCGTAACCAAAAGGCACGTGGATCCCGGAACAATGCTCAAAGATACAAGTCCCATTTTGACCCTCATGGACTTGACTGAAGTAAAGATGGTGGTGAATGTCATCGAAAAGGAATTCGTGCGCCTGCAAAAAGGGCAGGCGGTGAAAATCGCGGTCACCGCCTTTCCCAACCGAACCTTTCAGGGGCGCATTGCCATCATCACCCCGGCTTTGGAGCTTCAATCCCGCACTGCCGAAATTCAGATCTCCGTTCCCAATCCCGGCTATGTTTTAAATCCCGGAATGTTCGGGCGGGCGGAAATTCTGATCCGGTCCGATCCCCGGGCTCTTTTGGTTCCCATCCAGGCCGTTGTCACCCAGGAAGATAAAGATGTGGTGTTTGTACTGAAGGATGGCAAAGCCTACCGCCGGCTCGTCCAGAAGGGCTTGACCAAAGACACTTTCGTGGAGATCACCCAGGGTCTAAAAGCCGGGGAACAGGTGATCACCGCCGGCCATGGATTCCTGAAAGATGGAAGCCCGGTGCGCCTGGTAAGCAAAGCTGAAAAAGGCCGATCATAAAGAAGGATGTAAACAATGAACCTGGCCAAATTCGCCCTGCGCAATCCTATCACCGTTCTCATGACGGTCTTAGGCTGCCTTATCCTGGGAATCATCTCGTTTTCCAAGTTGCCGGTCGATATGTTCCCGGAGATAACCTTCCCTTCCATCACCGTCGCGACCTTTTATCCGGGGGCCAATCCTCAGGATATGGAGCGCATGGTCACCTATCCCGTGGAGAAAGCGGTTTCCACGGTGAACGGGGTCAAGTATGTCTCTTCCATATCCCGGCAGGGGGCTTCTTTAGTCACCATTTATTTCAACTGGGGGACCAACCTGGACGGCGCCCAGTCGGATGTATTGCAGGCCGTCAACCTCATCCACGGGGATCTGCCTAAGGATGTCCAGTACCCCATCATCCGCAAATTTGACATCGCCCAGATTTCTGTCGTCTTTATCGCGATCATGGGCGGGGGACTCAACGAAGGCCAGCTTTATGACTTAGCCTACAACGTCGTCGAGCCGGAGATCGAGCATGTTCCCAACGTCGCCGCGGCGCGTGTGGTCGGGGGAAAGATCCGGGAAATCCAGGTGCACTTTGACCGGCAGCATCTCCAGGCCTTCAACCTTTCCCCCGAAGCCATCATCCAGGCCGTCCAGCAGGCCAACCTGATCCTTCCTTCGGGGGACATCAAGGCCGGCCCGTATGATTACCGACTCTTCACGGAGACCCAGTTCAGCTTAGTGAAGCCGATCGAAAACATCATTGTCTCCAACGTGAAAAAGCAGCCGGTTTACATCCGGGACATCGGGAAAGTGAATGATGATTTCCAGGACCAGACCAACATCATCCGCGTGAACGGCCAGCCGGCGGTGGCCCTTTCCGTGCAGAAGACCTCGGGAACCAATACCATCCAGGTGGTCGACAACATCCGCAAGGCCCTGCCGAGGGTTCAAAAGATGCTTCCTCCGGGCGTCGTCATGCTGGAGCTATTCGACCAGTCAACCTACATCCGCAACTCCATAAAGAACCTGCAGCACGAGGCGCTCATAGGGGCTGCGCTGGCGATAATGGTTATTCTAATTTTCCTGCGCAACCTGCGCAGCACGATGATCGTCTCCCTCGCCATTCCCATCTCCATCGTTTGCGCCTTTATCCTCCTCTATTTCAACAACCTCAGCCTCAACGTCTTCACCTTGGGAGGTCTGGCTCTGGGGGTGGGCCGTCTGGTTGATGATGCCATCGTGGTTCTGGAGAACATTTACCGCCACCGCAGCGCCGGAAAGTCTCCCTACGAAGCCTCCATTCAAGGGTCGGGAGAAGTCGGCCTGGCCGTCCTCGCTTCGACCATTACCACCATCATCGTCTTTTTACCCGTGGTCTTCATCTCGGGGATTGCCAAGCTCCTTTTTACCCCCTTGGCTTTAACCGTGGCCTTTTCCCTGATCGCGTCCTACTTTGTCTCCCTCACCGTCATTCCGGTCCTCTCCCGGAAATATCTGCACCCCGAAACCGAAGAGTTTTTGCCGGCCTCCCCGACGGCGCTGGAGCGGCTCAAATGGCGCTTCAAAAAAGGATTCGAAGGGGTGGATGCGACTTATCAGTCGATCCTGACTTGGTCCCTGGCTCACCGCAAGACCGTGGTCATCGCCGTGATTGGGGTGCTGCTCGGCAGCTTCCCCCTTTACTTTTTCATCGGAAGTGAGTTCTTCCCGGACATGGACGAAAGCCAATTCCGCTTCATCGTCCAGCTTCCCGTAGGGACTCGCCTTGAGGAATCGGCCCAGGTAGCCGCCCGGATGGAACAAATCATCCAGCAAACCATTGGGAAAGACGTCCGGGCCGTCCAGGTGAATTTCGGCATTCCTTCCGGTTCGGTTTCGGCCATTTGGTCCCAGAATACCGGTCCTCATATGGGTTGGATCCGGGCCAGGCTTGTGAGCCCCGAGGAACGTAAGCTTTCTTCCGATGCCTTGATGGACAAGCTCCGGCCCATACTTCTGCAGGAATTTCCCGGAAGCCGCATCTTCTTCACCTCGGGCGGAATCGTACGCATGCTCATCTCCTTCGGTAATGAATACCCGATCGACGTCGAGATTCTCGGTTATGACTTCAAAACCGCGGGGAAATTGGCGGAAGAGGTCGCGACCATCATCCGTTCCACCCCCGGGGCCAAAGATGTTCGGGTCAGCCGGGAACAGGATTATCCCCAGCAGAACATCGTGATTGACCGGGAACGGGCGGCGTTAATGGGATTGAGCGTGGCCCAGGTGGCCAGGTCGGTTCAGACCTTTATCAACGGCTTCCAGGCCTCCATCTTTTCCGACCCTCAAACCGGGAACCAGTATAACATTACGGTGCGCGCCCAGGAGAATGACCGCCGCTCTTTAAGCGACCTCAGCCAGATCTTTATCTTCAACGCCCAAGGGAAACCCATTTCCCTGGACAATATCGCCTCCATCTCGCGGGGGGCCGGGCCGATCCAGATCGAGCGCAAATACCAGCAGCGTATTATTCATGTAACGGCCAACACTTTCGGCCGGGACCTTGGAAGCGTGGGCGCTGAAATCCAGGCCAAGTTAGATAAAATTCCCTTGCCCCCGAATTTCAAGATTAACTTGAGCGGCGCCGTGGAAAGCCAGCGGGAATCGTTCATCTCCCTCCTGGGAGCTTTGATCCTGGCGGTGGTGCTTGTTTACATGGTCCTGGCGTCCCAGTTTAAATCCCTGGTTGACCCCTTCATCATCATGTTCTCCGTCCCCCTGGGAATCATCGGAGTTCTGTGGGCTCTTTTTCTGACCGAAACCAACCTTTCCGTGACCTCCTTTATGGGCATCATCATGATGGCTGGCATTGTGGTCAGTAACGGAATTCTTTTAGTGGACTATACCAACCGCCTTCGCGGCCGGGGTCTGGAGCTCAAGGAGGCTGTGGTTCTTGCGGGGCGGACAAGGCTGCGGCCCATTCTCATGACTACCCTTTGCACCATCCTGGGCCTCATTCCCATGGCCGTCGGCCTGGGCGAGGGTTCGGAATCGAACGCTCCTATGGCCATCGCCGTCATCGGCGGGCTCTCGGTTTCCACCCTTTTAACTCTCCTATTTATCCCCACGCTGTATTCGATCTTTGAAGAACGCTTTAAAAGAAAAATGGCTCCGGAGGGGAACGAAACAAAGTGAAGAAAAAAATCTTTTTCTGGCTGATCCTGATAACTTTGATCGCCGCAGGAACGTTCGGCTACTTCTATTTTTTTAAAGATAAAGATCCTGCCGTAAAATACCGGACGGCCCTGGTGGAACGGGGCAGCCTCTCCACTTACGTCACGGCCAACGGTACAGTCAACCCGGTAACCACTGTCCTGGTGGGCACCCAGGTTTCGGGCACGATCCTGAAGCTTTACGCGGATTTCAATTCCATCGTAAAAAAGGACCAGCTGATCGCGCAGATCGAACCAGCCATCTTCCAGGCCCAGGTCTCCCAGGCCAAGGCCAAAGTGGAAAACGCCAAAGCGGCATTTTTAAACGTCCAAGCGGATATCTCCACGGCCCGGGCGAATATTGAATCGAACAAGGCCAATGTCATCAAGGCCAGGGTCTCCGTGGAAGATGCCCAACGAAATCTGAAGCGGGCCCTGGAGCTTTTCAGCCGCAATTTGATCTCAGCCAGCGACCGGGATTCATCCCAGACAGCAAACGATTCGGCCTTGGCCATGCTTGAGGCGGCCCAGGCCCAAGAGCGGGCCAGCGAGGCTCAGCTGGAATCGGCCAAGGCCCGCTTGGAATCGGCCCGCGCTCAGATCAAACAGGCCGAGGCCGAGCTGGAGCTGGCCCAGGTGAATCTGGACCATACCAAGATCTCGGCGCCGGTCAACGGCATCGTCATTTCCCGGAACGTTGACGTCGGCCAGACCGTGGCCGCCAGCCTGCAAGCGCCCACGCTCTTTACCATCGCCCAGGACCTAACCGAGATGCAAGTTGACACGAACATCAGCGAGGCGGACATCGGCCGGGTGGCTTCTGGCCAGGAAACCACCTTCACCGTGGACGCTTTCCCGCAGATCACTTTCAAGGGAAAGGTAACGGAGGTCCGCAATGCCCCGATGACCATCCAGAACGTGGTTACTTATAACGTGGTCATTCAGGTCAAAAATCCGGAAAAGAAACTTAAACCGGGTATGACGGCTAACGTTTCCATCCTGGTGGCCCACAAGGATAACGTACTCAAAATTCCCAACGCCGCCCTGCGCTTTCGCCCGGAATTCGCCAAGAAGGAAGCAGCCTCCTCCCCCAAAGGGACGGAGCAAAAATCCCCTCCCCCGCCCGCTGCGCCTGCGGCCGGCCAAACCTTCGAGCGCTTAAAGACTGGGCTCAAGCTCTCTGCGGGCCAGCAGGCCAGCCTTTCCCGCCTCTTCCAGGATGCCCAGAGGGAAATGCAGGTGGCTAAGAAAATGGGGACCGAAGAAAGCAAGGCCAAAGAGCTTCGGGGGATGACCCGCCTCAAAATTCGGTCTCTGCTGAATGAAGAGCAGAAGAAAAAATACGATCAAATGATCCAGGGGATGGAGGAAACCCAAGCCGCGGCCCCAACTTTCAAAGTATGGACCCCCGCCGACCAGGGAAGGCCGCAACCGGTCGAGATCACCACCGGCATATCCGATGGAAGCTTTACCGAGGTTATCTCGGGTGACCTGAAAGAAGGGCAGGAGGTGATTCTTGAGGCTTTTAGCAATAATAAAGGGGCCTCTTCTTCCCGGCTTTCCTCTCAGCCGTCTATGAGAGGAATCCGTTAAAGAAAGGGCTCCAGGGTTCAAGCGGTCAAGGGGAAAGAGTGATTGCCGTGATATTCAAATGCCAATTTTTTTTGAACCTGAACCCTTTAATTCCCGAATCCTTGAATCCTGTATTTTACACTGGAACCCTCGACTCCTTGAACCCTGGAACCCTTTATTTATGCCTGAACTGATCCACGTCGAACATTTAGTCAAAACCTACTATCTGGGCGAAGTCCAAGTTCCCGCCCTGAAAGGCGTAGACTTGACCATCCAGCCGGCTGAGTTCGTGGCTATCATGGGGGCTTCCGGTTCGGGGAAATCCACTTTTATGAATATCATCGGTTGCCTGGACCGGCCGACTCAGGGGCGCTACTTTTTCGCGGGAGCAGACATTTCCGGTTTGAGCAGGGATGAACTGGCCCGGATTCGCAATAAAAAGATCGGTTTTGTCTTCCAGAGTTTTAATCTCTTAAACCGGACATCGGCTTTTGAAAACGTGGAGCTTCCCCTTTTTTACAACAGCTCTTCATCCCGGGAAAGGCGGCAGAGGGCCATGGAAGCCCTGACCAGCGTGGGGCTCAGCGGGCGGGAACACCATCTTCCCAGCCAGCTCTCCGGGGGGCAACAGCAGCGGGTGGCCATTGCCCGCGCCCTGGTGAACCGGCCCTCGCTCATCCTGGCTGACGAGCCGACCGGCAACCTGGACACCCGCACCAGCCTGGAGATTATCGACATCTTCCAGAAGCTGAATGAAGAGTCCCAGATCACCATCATCCTGGTGACCCATGAACCGGACATCGCCAAATATGCCGGCCGGCATGTAGTCTTTCGGGACGGAAAGGTCATTCAGGACTTTTCCTCTGCAACCCGGCGGGCAATCGAAGACTTAAGGCAGATGCCGACGCCCGAGGAGGCGGACCCGTGAATTTTCTTATGACCTTGCGCATCGCTTTTAAGGCTCTGGGGCGTAATAAAATGCGGACCGGCCTGACCATGCTGGGAATCATCATCGGCGTGGGGGCGGTGATTGCCATGATTGCCATCGGCTCCGGCGCCAAGGTCCGCATCCAGGAACAGATCGCTTCCATGGGTTCCAACTTGATCATCATCCTTTCAGGTAGCGCCACCAGCGGGGGAATGCGTTTTGGCGCCGGAACGGTACCTACTCTCACCGTCGATGACGCTAAAGCCATGGCCAATGAGCTGCCGGCGGTGAAATATGCCGCTCCGGTTTTATCGGGCGTATCCCAAGTGGTTTTCGGCAACCAGAACTGGTCCGCCATCACTTTTGGTTCCATTCCCGAAGCCTTGCTCATCCGCGATTGGCCGGTGGTTAGAGGAAGGGCCCTGACCCAGGCCGATGTGGATAGCGCGGCCAAAGTATGCCTCCTGGGGCAGACCGTTGTGGAAAACCTCTTCGGAGAGATGGACCCGGTAGGCCAGGTGGTGCGCATAAAAAAGTTTCCTTTTACAGTGGTGGGGGTGCTTTCGGCGAAGGGGCAAACCACCTGGGGCCAGGATCAGGACGACATCATCTATGTGCCCCTAACCACGGCCCAAAGACTCCTCTTCGGCGCGCAATTTCCGGGGATGGTCCGGACGATCAGCGTCCAGGCCACCGGGCCGGAGTCGATGAAAGAAGCCGAGGAACAGATCGCCCAGCTCCTCCGCCAGCGCCACCGCCTGCGGGACAACCAGGATAATGACTTCACTGTGCGCAACCTGACCGAGGCCTTTTCCACGGCCGCAGAATCGGCCAGGGTGATGTCCCTGCTCCTCGGCGCGATTGCTTCGATTTCCCTCCTGGTCGGCGGCATTGGCATCATGAATATCATGCTCGTTTCCGTGACCGAGCGCACCCGGGAGATCGGCATTCGCATGGCTGTGGGGGCCCGGGGCCGGGACATTCTCTACCAGTTTCTCATCGAAGGTCTGGTGCTCAGTTTGATCGGGGGCATCATCGGCATCTTCGCGGGCGTGGGAGCTTCGCAGCTTATCTCCTACTTTTTTAAATGGCCCACCCTGATCTCTCCCCAGGCCCTCCTTCTCTCCTTTTCCTTTGCCGGCGGCGTGGGGATCTTCTTCGGCTTTTACCCGGCCCGCAAAGCCGCCAAGTTAGACCCGATCGAAGCCCTGCGGTATGAATAAGGATAGTGAGTCTGCCCCCCCATTTTTGCGCCGACAAATCGCCTTGACTAAAAAATTGCAAAAAGGTATTTTGTCCTCATAATACAAACAGGTCTGCTGGGAGTTGAACATTTTCTCTTTGGACATTGACCATTTTCAAACATAAATTGCAGGAAAATCTACTAGGAAAGGAGTATCCTAATGGCTCAGGCGAAATTGGATTTTGAGGTTCCCCCCCATTTGAAGCGGGAGTTTGTATTTCAGACCGCCGGTATCCTTCCCCCCAACGGCGTTCTTTTTGGATTTAATACGGTCCATAAGGTCGGAGAGCAGGCGGCCAAGCTCGGCGGCAAACAGGTCCTTCTGGTAACCGATGAAATCATGGTGCAGCTTGGTTATGGGGACTTAGTCAGGGAATCTCTGGAAAAGGCAGGTATGAAGGTCGAGGTTTTCGGCAAAGTGGACCCCGAGCCGCACATGGAAACCGCCGATGCCCTTTACGAAATGGTGCGCAAGACCAAAGCCGACCTGGTCGTTGGCCTGGGGGGAGGCAGCTCCATGGACATGGCCAAGTTGACCTCCGTCGTGGCCACCAATGAACAGTCCCCCTTCGAGTTGATGAGTAAAAAGGTGGTCACCAAACCCGCTCTGAAAAAAATCCTCATCCCGACCACCTCCGGGACCGGAAGTGAGGTTTCCATGTTTTTCGTGGCCTCCGCGGGCAAGGACAAATATTTCATGGGCTCCCCCTACGCCTACCCGGAAATCTCCATCATCGATCCAGGACTCACCGTATCCATGCCTCCCAAGGTTACTGCCTCGACCGGCATCGATGCCCTCTCTCATGCCGTCGAGAGTTTGATGAATAAACTGGCCAATCCTTTTTATGACTCTTTGGGCTTCGGCGGCATCGAACTCATTGCCAAATATCTCCGCCGGGCCACGTTCAACGGCCAGGACCTGGAAGCCCGTTATTATATGTCCATGGGCGCCACGATTGCCATGATTTCAATGACCGGCACTGGAGGACTTTATGCCCACAGCATCTCCTACGTTCTGGCCATGTTCCAGCCGACAGCCCATGGAATCGGCTGCGGCGTAGGGTTGCCTTATACCATGGCCTTCAATCTTCCGGTGCTTGAGGATAAGTTGGCCCTAATCGCCCGGGCCATGGGCGAGCGTATAGAATCCCTTTCTCCGAGGGCTGCTTCCCAGCGGGCGGTGGAGATGGTGTACGATCTGACCGCGGATGTGAAAATGCCCGTGAGCCTGAAGGAAATGGGTTTCCAACACGAGGATGTCTATAAGATGGCCGAAATCTGCATCACCAAATACCCCAGGGTCAACAATCCCCGGCCTATGTCCAAGGAAGATTGCCTGGCTCTCTTCGAAGCCATGTGGGAGGGAAATATCAACAAGGTCTGAAGATTGGAGGATAACAAGGCGGCATGGCCATTGAGGATCTGGGTAACAGTTTAGCGGTTTGAAAAAATAATTTGACCGCCTTTGTTGAGGCCCCTACGCTCCACCTCTTTTCAAAGAGCTGAACTGTTACGGACCTGGCTATGTCGCTTTCATTCTTTGGACCTCCTTGAGGATCTTCTTGTAATAATCAGAAAAAATAGCGCAGCCGGTCTGGACCTGGG
>CAZIDC010000013.1:17009-18170 GCA_964537885.1 uncultured Syntrophaceae bacterium
TTGAGGATCTTCTTGTAATAATCAGAAAAAATAGCGCAGCCGGTCTGGACCTGGGAGCGGAGCAGGATGGAGCAACCCCCGCAGGTTATACAGTAGTTGATTTCCGAGGTTCTCCCGCTCAGGATTTTTTTGGCAAAGAGGGGATCGGCCAGGGACTGGCGGCCGATTCCAACCATATCGCCTACCCCCTCTTTCAGGTTTTTCTCCGCCCAGTAGAGAAAACTCTTTTTGACCGGGTCGGATTCTTTCAGGTCATTCTTTCCATCCCGCAGATAGGTGTATCCGGAGCCGATGATGGGAACTCGGGCTTGCTTCTTCATGGCCTGGGCCCATCCGAAGTGACGGTAGACTCCTTCCGGGTAGTTCTTCGTCGGCCGAACGATTTCCGGGGTGATGGCCGGAATTCCGGCCGAAACATTGATGTAATCCACCCCGGACTTTTCCATGATCCGGACCAAAGCGAGTGGTTCGGACAAATCCTCGATCACCTCTCCAGGACCGGGGGTTCCGAAGCCTCCTGGTATCCCTTCGTAAACGGAGAAACGCGCCCCGAGGAGAAAAGGTCCGGTTCCCACCGTCTTTTTTATCTTATCCAGGGTTTCAGTAAAAAAGCGGGTTCGATTCTCAAATGATCCCCCGAACCGATCCTTGCGGATGTTGGCGGGGCGGAGCATTTCAGCACCCAGATATCCATGGCACTGTTTGAAGTCAATTCCATCCGCCCCGACCTGCCTGGCAATCACCGCCGCCCGGGCGAAATCATCGCCGATCTCTTCGATTTCCTCGGCTGAGAGCACATGGATTGCCGGGTCTTCAGTGGGATAGACCGACACCACTTTAGAGAAGCCGGCCCCGCTCAGCCTTCCGGAGTGGGTGATCTGCATCAGAATCAAGGATTCCCGGTTGATGCCTTTCATCTCTTTGACCATTTTTTCCAGGCTCGCCGCGGTCTGTTCGTAAATGCCTAACTGGTTTTTTCGCGCCCGGCTTCCCCGGCTAATTGTCAAAGCTTCGAGGAAAATGATCCCGGCTCCGCCCTCGGCCAGCTTTCTGTACCGCTCGCATGTGAGTTCGGTTGGATTCCCCGCCTCATCCGCATTGTTGCCTTCCATGGGCTGGTTGACGAGGCGGTTGGGAGCGATCCTCTGGCCAATCTTTACC
>CAZIDC010000014.1:0-18096 GCA_964537885.1 uncultured Syntrophaceae bacterium
TTTTAAAATACGACCAGGCAAAGATTTTCCGGCTCCGGGAAGATAAGGTCATTTAGTTTCCGTTGCGGCAAACGCTTTTCCCCCCTTGCCCCGCCAAACAACCTATGCTATGAAAAACCCACAAAAGAGGGTTGAACCGAATGTCGTATTTCGAATTTATTAAAAAGGAGGCTTTGATTATGTTCAAAAAAATTCTAGTCCCTCTCGATGGTTCCAAGTTGGCCGAAGGAATTCTTCCCCGCGTGGAATGGCTGGCCAAGATTCACGATGCGGAGGTCACCCTTCTGCGGGTGGCGCTGGCCCACACTTTTCCCGGCATGGACCCCATCCAGCATCAGGTGAACGTCGTCCGGGAAGCCGAAGAATACTTGGCCAAGGTTGAGGAAAACATGAAAGGCGTGGGGGTAAAAGTAAATTCCGTGGTCCGCTACGGCCACGACGCCCAGGAAATCGTCGACCACGCCAAGGATCGTGACTTCGACCTGATCGCCATGTCCACGCACGGGCGCACGGGAGTCACCCAGTTCGTCCTGGGAAGCGTGGCCAATAAAATCATCCATACGGCCACAGTACCCATTCTTCTATGCCGAACGTGTTAAAATTTTAAGTTTCAAGGTCAGAGGGTAAAAGGTTAAAGGGAATTTGTAAGATTTTAGATAGCTTCCAATCCACAGGCAGGCGGACGAGCTGGCCGGCTTTGGTTTCAAAAAGAAGATACCCGTTGGCCAGGCCGAAGAGGAACAGGTCTTTGGTAATCTCCACGTCTTTTTTACAGTAGGCGACAACTTCCTCCATCTTCCCTTCTCTGAACCACTGCAACGACTGAAGGCCATCGGCTGATTTTTCCCTGTTGAGCGTTTTGTGGGCCAAATGATTGAGGGAGAGACGATACCCTAACTGTCTGAAGACTTCTTGGAGGATGTCGAAGGTCGGCAGGTCGGCAAAGGCAAAAGAAGAATAGCCTTTGAGGACGTTATAGTCGAAGTCGGCGATGTTAAACCCGACGACGAGGTCGGCGGTTTTCAGTTTATCGATCAGTTCCTCGATGCGGTCTTCCCCGTATACCTCAAAAACATCTTCCAGGGAATCATAGACCACAACCACAGCCACCCGCATCAGATGTTTATTGTGCCAGCCGCCGACCTCCTCGGCGCTCCTCTGGGTCTCCACGTCCAAGAAAAGAATGCGGTGCCGGGATAATTCTTCCTTGAGCCAGGAAGGCCTGGGGGCTAAAGCCACTTCTTCGGGTTCGGATAGCTCAGCCCCTGCCGGGGAAAAAGCTTCGGCTGGAAGCTGTTCCAACTGCGGCTTTGCGGGTCTCCTTCTAACCTCTTTTTCACCCAATAGCCACTGGAGGATAAATTCGGCCGCTCCCTTGTCTAAAGGCTTATTCCCCGACCCGCACTTGGGAGAATGGACGCAGGATGGACAGCCATCCAGGCAGGGGCAGTCGCGGACTAAGGAAAGCGTCTTGCGCAATAATTCCTCGAGAAGGCCATAGCCGTGCTCCGCCAGGCCAACTCCGCCGGGATAGCCGTCGTAGATAAAAATAGCCGGTTTCTCCAGCTGGGGGTGTACCGGGTAGCAGATACCGCCCACGTCATTCCGGTCGCAGAGGGCCAACAGCGGGAAGAGGGCAATGGCCGCGTGTTCAATCGCGTGAATCCCGCCCATGAAGTGCAGCCCTTCGTCTTTCACTAACTGCGCGATCTCTTCAGGAAGGACCATCCAGAGGCCCATGGTCTCAAATACATAGGACGGCATGGTGAGCTCATGCACGCTGAGAAGGTCCTGCCCAAAGATCCGCCGCTTCTCGAAACCCCTGACCCGCTCGGTAACTTTCAACCTTCCGTAACAGGCGGTGAAACAGAATAAAGGCTTGGTCCGGGACACGGAGAGGATCTCGGTCTCTTTCTCGGAAAGGGGGCGGGTGTAATAATCCACCTCCGTCTGCTCCACCCAGACCTCCTTTTTACCTTCGTCCAGATGAAGTACCCGGTAAGGGTCGGCCCGGTGCAGGTAGATGGCCCCCGGGTGGCCTTCGCTGTAGACCCTCGGCACGCTGATCTTGCCGATTAAGCGCTTCGTTCCCTCCTCAAAAATCGTGTAGCCTTCTCCGGCAGACCGGATGTCCACCAGCCGGTGGGGATGGACCCGGTGGGAAAACCACTCCCGCCCGGAGGCGCTCCTCAGGAGCTCGCCTGCGGATACCAGTTGCTCAATGATGGTGGCATACTTTTCGATGGGCAATGCGGCATCATCCAACCGCAGGGGAACTTCAGCGCTGGCGCAGACAAGGTGTTTGGCAACGATCACCGCGTTGTCCGGGTCCACCACGGCGTTTTCAAACCCGCGCCCGAAAAAATCCTCCGGATGGCGCATGAAATACTGGTCTAAGGCATCGGGCTGGGCGATCAGGGCAATCAGCGATTCCCTCTCCGCTCTCCCCACCCGGCCCCCGCGCTGCCAGGTGGCGGCCACGGTTCCCGGATAGCCTACGAGGAGACAGGCATCCAGCCCGCCGATGTCGATGCCCAATTCCAGGGCGCTGGTGGAGATCACTCCTAAGAGCTCGCCGGAGACTAACTTGGCCTCAATCTCCCGGCGTTCTTCCGGAAGAAAACCAGCCCGGTAAGAGCTGATTCGTCCTTTAAGTGCGGGCCGGTCTTTCAGGATCCAGGCATGGAGGAGTTCCGTGATCTTCCGCCCCTGGGTGAAAGCCAGGGTGCGAAAGCCGCCGTCGAGACATTCCAAAAAAAGCTTGGCCGCTAAAGTGTACGGGCTCGCCGTTGGATTTAGAAAAAGGAAATGCCTCCCGGATCGGGGCGCGCCGCTTTCTTCCGCGGCCTCGAAGGGAAGGCCGGTGAGCTTCTCGGCAAAGGCCCGGGGGTTGGCAATGGTTGCCGAGCAGGCAATGAACTGGGGCCGCGAGCCGTAGAAGGCGCACACCCGCTCCAGCCGGCGGATCACCTGCGATAGATGCGATCCGAAGATCCCTTTATACGTGTGCAGTTCATCAATAACCACAAACCGGAGATGGCGAAAGAGATCCGACCACTGGGGGTGGAAGGGAAGCAGGCTGAGGTGGACCATGTCCGGGTTCGTGATCAATACCGGAGGAATGGACTCACGAATTTTCCTCCGCCGGTAACTCGACGTGTCCCCGTCGTAGATTTCCGCTCTGAGTTGAACCTGGCCTTGGAGCGGGGGAGCAAATTCTCTAAGGGCTTTCAACTGGTCCTGTTCCAGGGCTTTCAGCGGGAAAATGTACAAGGCCTTGGAATCAGGGGCCCGGAGGAGAGATTCAATCACCGGAAGGTTGTAGGTCAGCGTCTTGCCGCTGGCCGTGGGCGTGGCAATGACTACATTTTTCCCCTCCCGAATCTTTTCGATGGCCGCAGCCTGGTGGGAATAAAGAGAGTCAATCCCCATTTCTTTCAACGAACGGGCTAAGGCCGGGGGCAAGTCTCCTGCCACTCGGGCGAAGCGGGCTTTCTCGGGGGGAAAAGGTTGATGGTAAACCACTTGCGGCCCGTAGAACCGGTGCCGTTTCAAATCTTCCACAAAACGCCACATGGGATAAAAACGCTCTGCGCTTCGCGCTTTAAATTTTTTTCTTGAATTACCATACCAGATGTGTTAATAAAATTCAAACTACGGGAGGAAAGGCACTAAAGATGGGCCGGGGGAAAAAGGGCCAGTTACTGGGGGGCCTTATCGTTTTAACGCTGGGGACCCTTCTGCTTTTGCATCGGTTGCTGATTCTTCATTTCGACATAAGCTGGCCCCTTCTGCTGGTGGTCATTGGCCTGGGGCTTTTCCTGATCAACCGCAAAACCTGGGCCGGCTGGATCGTCGGGGGTATCGGGGTTATCCTTTTTGTAGTAAATTTTGTCATCGAATTTTTCCCGGAATTCGAAGCCTGGTCCGACCTGGTCGGACCCATCATCTTAGTCATCATCGGAGTCCTGATCCTCTTCCGTTACTACCACAGCCATCTGGAATCCAAACCGTAGGGAAAAGGGAGTTTCATGCCCGGTAGAGGAAATAGTCGGCTTCCTCCAGATGCCGGTGTCTACGGCGCCATTCCTCCAGGGGGATGGAAAACTGGCGTTCGATCTTCTCGCGGAAAACGGGTCCGGAATTGTACGTGCAGAAAGGATAGAGCTTCCCGTTGGGCGCCGCATAATGAATGCAACAACGTTTCACCCGGTCCACGTTGTAGTTGTAAGAATCCTGGAAATGCATCCCCCCCACCATCAGCATATTCCAGTCGTAGATGAGATCTACGCGTTTCTGGGCCTCTTTGTCCACCACCCCCTGGAAAAGCTCCAAGCAGATTTCCGGGGTCATCCCGTCCCGGGCTTCTTCTTCGCGGAAGTGCTTCTTCAGAAAGTGTTGGGCGCTCAAAGCCGTAAGCGCGCGAATGTTGGATATTCTCTGTTTCACTAACTTGTTCAGGTCCATGGTAAACCCCTCGATGTCAATCACCTTGGTGATCGGGGTAACGCTCTTGGTTTTCGAGTTCACAAAGATATAGGAGCCGATGCCGCAGTGGGCGTGGGGGGTGATCTTCATCACTTCGTACTTCCAGATGGCGCTGAGGAGCTTGGAGAAAGGAGAGGTTACGGACAGAGGATACCAGTCTTCCAGGGCCTTCAGGTGCCCGGTTTGGCGCTCGATGTCCCCGGCTAAGTCGGACAGGGTATATCGCTGCCGCTCCCGTTCCTCCGTCGCAATCCGGCCCGTAAAGGCAACCGGCTGATAGCTGATCCCGCTGATGACGTCGGAATGGTCGACGGCGAACTGCAGGATCTTGCCCACCTGATCGTCATTGATGGTCTTGATGATCGTCGGCACTAAGACAATTCGCAAGCCTGCTTCTCTCGCATTCTCCACCGCCCTAATTTTTAACTCCCACAGACCGGATAACCCGCGGGTCTTCCGGTAGACGTCATCTTCCGTCCCGTCAAACTGTAGATAGACCGTGTAGAGGCCTGATTCTTTGCACTGCCTGGCAAATTCCAGATCTTTGGCGATGCGGATCCCGTTGGAGGCGATCTGCAAATGGCTGAAGCCCATGGACCGGGCCGCTTTCAGGATGTCGAGGAAGCGGGGATGAAGGGTCGGCTCCCCCCCGGAGAATTGCACCGCCGGGGGAAATACTGGTTTTATGTTCCGAACAGTGGTAAGCATCTCCACGACCTGCTCGTAAGTGGGCTCGTAAACGTACCCCTGGACATTGGCATTGGCAAAGCAGATCGGGCACCTCAAGTTGCAGCGATTGGTTAAATCCACGTTGGCCACGGCGGCATGGCTGATGTGCAGGTCGCAAAGCCCACAGTCTTCCGGGCAAACCTTGGCCCCGGTAATCTGAGGGTTCAGGATGCCGTCTCCGTCCTCATACGTCCATCGTTCCATCTTTTTGTAAAGCTCCGCGTTTGAATAAACCAAATCCCGGACAAACCCGTGGTCCGGACAGGTTTTCTCCATGATTACTCTTCCTTCCTGTTCGAAAATCTTTGCCGGGATCACCTTCCGGCACTCCGGGCAGAGGCTCTCCACCTTTTTGGGCAGACCAATGGGAACGTTCTGGGTCGGGGGATAATAAGATTCAAGTTTTTCAGCCCCCTTAAGCGATGTTTTATTCCGGAAATTGCGGATCAGCTCTCCAATGGCCATTTTAATATCCTCCAAACAGATTTTTAGGTATAAATTTTTGCAAAATTTAGGCCACCAAAAAGGAGGACTCCCCCGCTTTAACCATTTATATTTGAGCCTCTTGCAAAAGTTTTTTTGTGGTTCGACAAGCTCACCACGAACGGAAAAACTAAATAATTTCAACCTAAGCCCGTTCACCCTGAGACCGTCGAAGGGTAAATTACGGACTTTTGCAAGAAGCTCATTTATTAATTAATTTTGTTGTCAAAGACGATGGTTTTCAGGAAAGGGATCAATTGGCTAAAGGAAGGGCGGCCGAATTCATATTTTACTTCAATTTCAAAATGTTAACTGATGCGAAAACAATATTCACATTTGCGAAGATTTATTTCGCATCGCCCTCATCAAAATCCTTCCTGGCAATCCCATATTTTTTGACCAGGTTCTGGAATTGCCTCCGGTCCATGCTTACTCTTGCCGCAGCGCGAAGGATATTTCCGCGCTCTTGCTTCAGGGCTTCTTCGATAAATTTCTTTTCCATCTCTTCCTTGATTTTTTTCTGGACTTCTTTTTTCATCGATATCAGTTCCTGCTTGTCTGCCGGAACTTTAATCTCTTCCCGTTTTCTCTCCTTGCGGAGATCTTCCACCAGGTCTCTCGGCTGAATGCGATCACCCGGGCAGAGAACCAAGGCCCGGACGATGGCGTTTTCCAGCTCCCGCACGTTGCCGGGCCAGGGATAATCGATTAGAAGATTTAGGGCCTCCTTGCTTACGTGGGTAACCTTTTTATTGAGGGTTTCCCGGTGTTTGGCCAGGAAGTGCTCGACCAGCAGGGGAATATCATCTTTTCGTTCTCGAAGGGGTGGTATGAAGATGGTGATCACGTTTAAGCGGTAATAGAGGTCTTCCCGAAAATTTCCCGCTTCGACCGCCTGTTTCAGGTCTTTATTCGTGGCCGCGAGGATCCGGTTATCAACCTCGATATCCTCCATCCCGCCCACCCGCTGGAATTTTTGCTCCTCGAGGACCCGCAGGATTTTCACCTGCAGTTCCTTGGGCATCTCTCCGATTTCGTCAAGAAAAAGCGTCCCCTGGTCCGCCAGCTCCAAGCGGCCTTTTTTGGTCTTTACCGCTCCGGTGAAGGCCCCCTTTTCGTGGCCGAAGAGTTCGCTCTCCAGAAGGGTGCTGGGGATGGCCGCGCAATTGATGACCACGAAAAGTTTGCCGGAGCGATCGCTCTCGTAGTGAATAGCCCGGGCCACTAATTCCTTCCCTGTACCGCTCTCTCCCTGGATAAGCACCGTGGCCTTGTTCCCCGCAACCTGCTGGATGAGATGGGTCACCTTTTGCATCCCCGGGTGCCGGCCGATGATGTTCCCCGGCCCGAAAATCGTTTTTAACTCCTGGCGCATGTCCCGGTTTTCATTTTCCAGGCGGGAGACGGCCAGGGTTTTTTCAATCAGCACCTCCATCTCTTCCATCTTAATGGGCTTGAGGATATAATCGGCCGCTCCTTCCTTCATGGCCTGAACTGCGCCCTCTACCGTTCCGTAAGCGGTCATGATGATCACCGGCAGGTCCGGGAGAATTTTGCGCGCTTCCTGCAGAAGCGCCAGGCCGCTCAGGCCGGGCATCTTCAGATCCGTGATCAAGAGGGTAATGTTCTGGTCCTTGACAACCCCCAGGGCCTCTTCTCCGCTGCTGGCGGTCAGAATCTGATACCGCGGCCCGAGGTTGATCTCAAAGAGCCGCTGCATGCGGACTTCATCATCCACGATCAAAATTCGCGGTTTCATAAGCCCTCAAAGTTCTCACCGCAAAGTTCGCGGAGAACGCCGAGAAAATTATTCCACAGATCTACTACGCACAATTTATGAGTTATCTTTGCTTTTGCCATTCCTGATCTCTGCGTTCTCTGTGCTCTCTGCGGTTAACATTTTGTTTCTTTTTCTCCAGCCGGGGCCGGGCCGACGGCTCCGAAACATCCCAGGATCCCCTTCGGCGGGGGCAGCGTAATAATAAAAGTCGTTCCCCCCCCATCGTTGCTCGCCACCGAGATCGTACCCCCATGATTTTTTACGACCCGGTGGACGATGGGCAGGCCCAGACCCGTGCCCTGCTCTTTGGTAGTGAAGAAAGGATTAAAGATCTTGGACTCATTCTCCGGAGCGATCCCCGTCCCTGTATCGCTGATCCGGATGATCACGTCCTTGTTTTCCTTCTGGGAGAGAGAGATGCGCAACGTCCCTCCCTGCGGCATGGCTTCCAGGGCGTTCAATTCCAGGTTTACCAGGGCATCACGGATTTGTTCCGGGTCTAAGAACATGGGAACCTTCTCCGGCGGAACCTCCTGGAAGACCTGAACCTTCTGCTCCCGGGCGGGGACGGAAATCAATTCCCAAGCCTTCTCCAGGATGATCCGTAAATCCACTTCCCGGAAAGCGGGGGTTTTGGGTTTGGCAAAATCCAGAAAGCTGCTCAGCATGTGATTGATCCGCTCGGACTCTTCGCAGATGAACTGGAGCATTTCGGCCTGGACCGGTTCGGGGAGTTTTTTCCTTAGGGTTTCCGCGGAGCCCAGGATGATCCCTAAGGGATTGCGGATTTCATGGACGAAGGAGGCCGCCATTTCACCCAGGGCCGCCAGCTTCTCGGATTGCATCATCTGCTGGTCCTTCATCTTCAGGTCCTGATAAAGAAGCGCCCGGGAAATGGCCATCGCCACTGCCGGAGCCATGGCCTCCAGGGCTTCGATTTCCATGATGGGGAAGCTTTTCCCGTCCTGTTTTTCCCCCACCAATAAAAACCCGAGCATCCCTTCTTCCCAGTCGAGAGGAATGGCCAGAGAAGAACGGGCGGCCACCATGGGCTGCACTTCGGCCCGCAGGGAATGATGATCTTTGAGATATTCCATTTCGACGGCCCGCCCGGCTTTCTTCAGGTAGGAGATGAAAGGGCTTTCTTTAGCAAACGAATTCAGGCCCATAAAGCCTTTCTGGCCAAAAGTCCGGTACGATCCTGATGCCGGGTCGGCGATCAAAACGGCAACTTTTTCCACCCTTAGGGCTTGAGAGATGAAATCAACCGTTGCCTTGAGCAGGGTCGGCAAGTCCAGGATATTCAAAACCGTGCGGGTAAACTCGAAGAATTTGAGGTGGAATTGATGGCGTTCGCGATAGAAGAAGCGGTCGATAAAGTCTTCCACCTTCCTTTCCAGCGGACGCAGCATAAAGACTAAGACCAGTACGAAAACCGCTTCGACGAGCAGCGACTGGGTCTCGAATTTTTTGGCCAGAATATCGCATACGTTTTTGATGAACAGCACATAAATCACCAGGACCAGACCGGAGAGCGTCGAGTAGAGAATCGAACCCCGGATCAGGAAGTGGATGTCCACCAGGCGGTATTTGACAATGGCCAGGGCGAAAAAGAAGCTGATCAGCAAGGAATAAAGGCTGGCAACCAAGAAGAAGGAATAGCCTAAATCAAAGAGGTAATTGGCCACGTGGAGAACCAGGCCGATGAAGAACATGGCGATGATGCCCACCAGCAGATAGAGGAGTTGCAGCCGCTGCCGGGCAATTTTCGTCAGGCGGTAAGAAAGGATGAAATTGACGACCCCCCAGATAAAGCAACCCAGACCGGTCAAGCTCAAAAGCAAAGCCAGGACGTGGGACTCTAAGGGCCCTTTGAGGGTGAAGACGTAATAGAAGATATTCCCGATCTTCAATACCCGCCCGATGTCCACCTCGAGGAGGAGGACGAACAGCGTCAGCAGGACGACGGGCCAGGTATACAGGATGGCACTGCGCCATCCGTCAAAAAAAAGGGTCAGTTTCTGGGGAAAGACGTAGGAAAAATGAAGAAAGAAAACCGGAAAGAGAAAGATTCCGGCAAAGATGATCTTTACCCCGATTAGGGCCGTGGAAGGCTGGTCGCTGTTGATCATGATCAACTCCCCGGCGTTCCAACCTACGAAGGAAAGGATTAAAAGGGTAAAGACCCGGTTGACGATCGCTCTGGGGTTGTTGAAAAAGACGATCAGACATAAGGTCAGATTGATGGCCAAAGCCAATGCCGATGGCAGTGCGTAGATACTCATTTAAGTGCCTAAAGTGAGCGAAAGTGGACCCGCCGCAAGCGGGATTGTAAGAAGGAATTCCCTATACAATCAAGTTTCACCCAGATACGCCTGGCGCACCATCTCATTCATCCGCAAATTCTCCGCCGTGTCGCTAAGCACCACTGTCCCCGTCTGCAATACGTACCCCCGGCTGGCCGCCTGTAATGCCATATGGGCATTCTGTTCAACCAGGAGGATGGTTGTTCCGCTGGCGTGAAGTTGCCGGATCGTTGCAAAAATGCTGTCCACCAGTACCGGTGCCAAACCCATGGAAGGCTCATCCATCAAAAGGACCCGGGGGTTGGACATCAGAGCCCGCCCGGTGGCCAGCATCTGTTGCTCCCCTCCGCTGAGGGTTCCTGCTATTTGAAGCGCCCGCTCTTCGAGCCTGGGGAAAAGGGAAAACGTTTGTTTTAAATTGGCCTGGATCCGTTTTCGATCCGTGATGGAGAAGGCTCCCATCTCCAGGTTTTCCAAAACGGTCAGGCGACCGAAAATTCTCCGCCCCTCCGGGACCTGCACGATCCCTTTGGCCACGATTTCATGGGGAAGATACCGGGTGAGTTCTTCTCCTTCGAGGCGGATGGATCCCTGACGGGGGCGCAGGAGACCGCTGATAGTCTTGAGGGTGGTACTCTTTCCCGCTCCATTGGCCCCGATCAGGGTGACAATCTCCCCTTGCTCAACGGTGAGGGAGATGTCCTTGAGGGCATGGATATGGCCGTAGTAGGAATGGATTTTTTCAACCGCGAGTATCGCCATCGTCAGGTATCCATTTTTTGCCTATCCGCCTCTGGGACGATCCGGCTCTCTCGCCTTCCTAAGTAAGCCTCGATGACTTTGGGATCGTTCTGAATTTCAAGTGGAGTTCCCTCGGCAATTTTTTTTCCGTAGTCCAAGACGGTTACTCTTTCGGAAATGGACATGACAACCCGCATCTGATGTTCAATCAGAAGAATCGTGATCCCCAGATTATCCCGGAGGTGCCGGATAAAATCCATTACGTTCTGCGTTTCCCGCGGATTCATCCCTGCGGTCGGTTCGTCGAGGAGCAGCAGTTTGGGGCGGGCGGCTAAGGCGCGGCCGATTTCCAGGCGGCGTTGATCGCCATAAGGAAGGTTCTTGGCTAAAAAATCACCCTTCCCGGCCAGGTTTACGAAACGCAGGATGCGCCGGGTCTCTTCGGCAGCCTCTTTTTCCTCTTTCCGGGTAGAAGGGATCCTTAGAAGAATGCCCAAGAAACCTGCCTGCAAGTGACCATGAAGCCCAACCAAAACGTTTTCCATTGCGGTTAGGTTGGGAAAGAGGCGGATATTCTGGTAAGTGCGGGCAATCCCCAGGCGGACGATTTGATCGGGAAGCAGGCCAACTAAGGAGTTGCTGTTGAAGAGGATTTCCCCCTCTTCGGGTCGATAGAAGCCGGTCACGCAGTTAAAAAAGGTGGTCTTGCCGGCGCCATTGGGCCCGATGATGCTATGGATGCTTTGCTCTCTGACTTCTATATCCAATTCGTCTACAGCAAGCAAACCGCCAAAGCGTTTTATTGCCTTGCGGGCTGTGAGAATAGGCATAAAACCTCACCCAAAATTTTACCCCTCGTGCAACTCGCGGCGGCGCACGGCTTCCGGCCACAGGCCTTCCGGCCTAAGAAGCATCATGGCCATCAGGGCTGCGCCATAGACGAGGAGCCGATACTCCGCAAACTCCCGAAGCAGCTCAGGGAGGCCGACGAGGGCGATGGCGCCCACGAGCACACCCCAAATGCTTCCCATCCCCCCCACGATGATCAAGCAGAGGATGTTGATGGAAATCATGACATTGAAACTGTGAGGATAAACCGAGCCGAGTTTACTGGCAAAGATGGCCCCGCTCAAGGCCGAGAAGGCCGCACCCGTGGCGAAGGCGAGCAATTTAGTGGCTACCAGATTGATTCCCATCGCCTGAGCTACGTCCTCATCTTCCCGGACGGCCATCCAGGCCCGCCCCAGCCGCGATTCCCGAAGACGCCAGGAGATAAAGCCGGCCAGGAAACAGCCCGCGAGAATGAGATAGTAAATCTGTTGCGGGGTGGCCAATTCCATGGACCCGAAGGATGCCTTGGGTATTTTTCCGACTCCCTGGGCGCCACCCAGCCAGGGCCGCAAAAAATCCGAGAGAACTAAAATCCGGATGATTTCGCCGAAACCAAGGGTGGCAATGGCCAGATAGTCGCCGCGCATCTTAAGAACAGGAATGCCCAGGAGAATCCCCGATAGAACTCCCATAGCGATCGCCAAGGGGAGCGCCGCCCAGAAGGATAGACCAAAAAAACCCAGCTCGGGTGAAGTCAATACGGCAACCGTATAAGCCCCAATGGCGAAGAAGGCAACGTAGCCGAGGTCTAAGAGGCCGGCATAGCCAACAACGATATTCAGCCCTAAACCCAGGAGAACATAAAGCCCCACGATGGTTAATACTTCGCTCAGGAAGAGGCCGAGAATCCGGGGCAAAGTGAGTAACAGAAAGATTGAAAAAAGGAGACCGGTTAGACGTACCGCCCGCTGCTTGGCCGGCGTCAGGCGTCGAAAACCCGTTTGAATCTTCCTTCCTCTTTCAGCCCAAAAATATGCGCCCGAAGCCGTCAAAAGGAACAAGGATATTGCCCCTTGGATAGTCAGTCCATTGACCGCGAAGAGCCACTCGTTGATGATGGCCAGCGGTCCCCAGAGAGCAAAAGTAGGGCGGAGCAAATCTTGCAGTACACCCGCCCCCACAATGCTCCCGAGGGCGACGATCAATACCCGGCGGAGAAGGCTCGGGGTAAGGTAGAAGAGACCGGCAAGTGCGCCCGTTAAAGCTCCGCCCCCGAGCAACAGAAGGTTGCCGGCCCCTACCCCCTGATCAAAGGTGAGGAGCTTATAAAGGACAGGGGAGGCATTGATGAAGACCGCCCGGAGCCTGACCCAATTTCCTAAAATCACAAGAAGCGCCAGCAAGCCTCCAACCATGAGGCCTGAAATGAGGCTGTGGGCAAGGAGGCGGATGGGCTTGGACTGGGTTGTCCGTTTGGCGGCCAGAAAGCCGCTAATCAAAGCAACGAGCAGCAACAAAGTATGGCCCATCGAGACTACATTGCTGATAATATGGCGCTGGCTGAAGGCCTCTACCATACCGATCAGGGCCAGCAGAACCGCAACCACCCCGCCGATCAGCCCAAGTTTAATTCCCGGAAGTCTATTCATGCTTTTTTCACGGCCAGTCGTTCCCCCAGAAGGCCGGTGGGGCGAAATATCAAGACGAGGACAAGCAAGATAAAAGCAATCGCATCTTTCAGTTGGTAAGGAGCTACAATCCCCAGGCCGTCCAGGAAGAGGCTGGGGCCCACTGATTCAACCAGGCCGAGGAAAATTCCACCTAACATAGCGCCCGGAATATTGCCGATGCCCCCTAACACGGCTGCGGTAAAGGCCTTAATCCCCGGGATAAAACCCATAAAAAAATGAACCTGCTTAAACATCAAGGCGTAAAGAACGCCGGCCGCGCCGGCCGACATTCCACCGATAACAAAGGTAGTCACAATCGTCCGATTAATGTCGATCCCCATCAGCGAAGCTGCTTCCTGATCTTCGGACACCGACCGAATGGCCTTGCCCATCCGGGTCCGTTGAACAAAGGCATAGAGAGCCGCCATCAGCAAAGCAGCGGCCACAATCACCACAGCCTGAAACTTGAGAATCCGGAACTCCCCGATCGGCCATTCCCCCTCTAATATTTTTACGACCGGGTAGGCCTGGAAACCGGAACCATAAAGACCCCGGAAGGTGTATTGAAGAAAAAAGGAGGCCCCGATGGCCGTGATCAAGGGAACCAGGCGGGGCGCCGCCCGCAGGGGACGGTAGGCGATCCGCTCTAAAAGAACGGCGATCAAAGTGGAAACCGCCATGGAGACCAAAAAAATAATGAACAAACAAACGATGGGCTGTTGATCCAGAAAACCGGAGGAGTAAAAAAAAGCGGCGACAAAGTAGGCGGTATAAGGACCGCCCATAAAAACTTCGCTGTGGGCGAAATTGATCATGCGCATGATGCCATAGACCATGGTATAGCCCATGGCGATGAGGGCATAGATACTCCCCTGAGCCAAACCGAAGACGATGAAATCGAACCAGTGATGAGAAGTATAGCGGCCTGTGGCTAAAGTGGCTGTTGACCCCCAAAGAATCAAGGCTAAAATTGCCCCCCCAATAAGCCACATGAGGGCATCCGTGAGAGTAATCCTTTCTCTCCATCGTTTGATCATAAGGATTCCTCCGCCTTACCCCCCCCTCAACCACCCCCTCGCCCCAAAGGGGATAGGGGATGGGGAGCCGGTTTTTAGAAGAAGCGCGGCTTACTTCTTGGCTGGAGCTTTTTCGGTCTTAGCTGCGACCGGCGTCCAAATTGGTTTTTCGGGCATCGCCAACTTCTTCACATTTTCTCCGGTCGTCTTATAGACGGCGATCCTCGGGTCGGCGCAGTCTCCGTATTTGTCGCAGGTTATATTTCCGGTCAAGCCTTTCAAGTTCTTGGTCGCATACAGGGCATCCCGGAGTTTCTTGCGGCCAATGTATAAGGTTCCGTCTGGCCCCTTCTTGCCCACCCTCTCAATAGCGGAAAAAACCATCATTCCGGCATCATAGCCGTGGGCATGGAAGGGAGCGATCGGTTTTTCCCCATATTTTTTCTGATGCTTCTCAAGGAAGGCTTTATACCCGGTCCCAAAGGCAGAAAAATCAGGGCTGGAATGGTACATACCAACCGCTGTCTCCCCCGCTGCTTTGTAGAAATCCGTCGAGAAGATGCCGTCGGCGCCCATCAAGGAGGTTTTTTCCAAGCCCTTGACCTCCTTCACCTGGCGGGTGATATGCCCCCCGGCGGCGATGAAAATGGGGTAGTAGAGGAATTCGGGTTTGCCCGTGGCGATCTTGGTCAGCACGGGCCGCATGTCCGTATCCGTAGGCGCCACGGCTTCCTGGGAGGTGATGGTTCCCCCTAATTTCTTGAAGGTCTCGGCAAAAATGGCCTGGAGCTGTTCGGCATAGACGCTCCCGTCGTGGATGGTTGCCGCCTTTTTGACCTTTAACTGTGTAAAGGCAAACTGCGCCGCCACCGCTCCCTGGATCTTGTCGTTGTGGGCCGTTCGCAGATAACCGTCATATTCCGGCCCGCGCTTCGGGTCGGTCAGATACGGGGCGGTGTTCGAAGGAGAGACTGTGGCGATACCCGCCTTCCAGAGGATCGGCGCGCCGGGCTTGGCCTCGCTCGAACAATTGGAGCCGATCGCCGCCACGATCGTCGGATCGGCAGCGAGTTTGGTCGCCGCCGCCTGGCCGCCCTCGGCATTGCAGCCTGTATCCTGAACGGACAATTTGACGGGGAATCCCAGAATTTTACCGCCCTTGTCTTCAATGGCGATTTCAACGCCGCGCTTGGTATCGGTCCCCAATGAGGCGTCTGGTCCCGCGACGACCATCCAGCAGGCGATGTGGATGGGTTCTCCGGGCTTGATCTTGATCACGCCAATCTTGTCCTCATATTTAAAATCCGCCTTTTTCGTTTGGGCGGCTGCGGGGACTGCAGCCCAAACCACGACGATAATGGACACCAATAATAAGGCCAAAATGCGTCTCATATCTGCCTCCTTTTTTGCTGTGAATTTAATGGGTAAGACCCCCAAACCATTACCCCCCCCACTTTTTCTGTTTCTCACCCCCTCCCCTTTCGCCTTTAGAAATAACCCAATCCTAATGATAGCTCTTCCATTTGTCAAGCAGCGAACATCCTTGCCCACCCCTCCCGCCTGAATCTGAGATCATTAAGAATGTAACTCATTAAAAATTGAGGGGCGGCCAGAAAAAACATCCTTGAGTCAGCCAGGGAAATATCTTATATTAGCACAAAAAAATCGGACCCTAACGAAATGGAATTCGAACTCCGGACCCAATCGCCCTATAATCTCACCCGGTGTGCTTTGGTTTTCAGCCAATTCCCCCTGGATGGAGCCGATGTGTGGATCCCGGCCCGGGAGATACTCCCGGCCCAGTATCGCCGTCTTTACGACGTAGGCAACGAGCTTACCTTGGCGATCGTCCAGCAGGACATGGGCTCGCGGCTGGTCGTGCGCACCCATCCACACCGTCCGAAGAATGCAGTTGCCTTACAAGACCTGGTCATCTGGCAGTTTCATCTCGACGCCCCTTTGAAGGCCTTCTACAAGCAGGCGGGGAAGCATCCTTTCTTCCGCCCCATTATCAAGGCTCTTTACGGAGTCAAACCCCTTAGGACTCCCACCCTTTACGAAATGGCGGTCATTGCCATCACCGAGCAACAACTTTCCTTCCCGATTGCGGTCAAGATGCGCTCCAGGCTGGTCGAAGCCCTGGGACAAAAAATGACTTTTGAAGGAAGGGAATATAGAGCTTTCCCCTCTGCTCAAGCCTTGGCTACATGCCGGGTAAGTGATTTACGGGCCCTTTCTTTCTCAACCAGAAAGGCGGAGTATCTGATCGATCTTTCCCGCAAGGTGGCCCAGGGGGAATTGAACCTGGAGGACCTGCGCCACCGATCCAACGAAGAGGTCGTCACTACTCTCACCAATCTCCGCGGCTTTGGCCGGTGGAGCGCAGAATATCTTTTAACCCGCGGCTTGGGACGTTCTGATATCTTTGCCGCAGACGATCTCGGCATTCAGACTCTTGTGGGGAAATATTTGGGGCCTGGCCACCGGATTAACGCTGAGGAATGCCGGCGTATCTTGCAAGACTGGGGCGATTATAAAAGATGGGCAATCTTTTACCTCCTTGGCGCTGCCCGTTTGGGGCTGATCGGTTAGCAATCCTTGTCATTCCGCACTCCTTACTCCGAACTTATTTATGCAATACCTCTCTAACTTTTCTCGCCAATCCATCCAGGGAAAATGGTTTCTGGATGAAGCGGTCCGCCTCAGACGGACAGAAAACAAACTGGATTCCGGGTCAAGCCCGGAACGACAAACTGCATAAGACTTATATCGCCGTGTATAAAGTATGAATATCGGCAAGTTTATCTCAGGCCACCTTCCATTATGACATCCGCTCCCATTCTTTTGATTTTCAGTATCCGCAGCGGTTCAGCGTCTTTGATCCGTAAAATTCCTTCCCCCCCGATTATCCCCGGCGCTTTTTGGCCACCGATGACTTTGGGGGCGAAAAAGAAAAGTACCCGATCCACCACCCCTTCTTGGAGAGCGCTGGCGTTTAAGGTGGGGCCTCCTTCCAGGAGCATCGAGACAATACCCCGGCCGGCAAGGGCCTTCATCAGACCTTTGAGGCTAACCCGTCCCTCGCCATCATCTTTAACAACGAGGATTTCCAGCTGGGCGTGTTTTAATCTTGCCATCTTGGAGGGCGAAGCGGCTTGGGTGGTCGCTATTAAGGTGGGAACCTGCCGGGCAGTCCGGACGATCTGTGATTGCCAGGGGATTTTTAAATGACTATCGACGATAACCCTCAATGGCTGGCGGGAACGCTTCTTTCCGGAAAGCCGGACGGTCAGGAGTGGATCATCTTGCAATACCGTGCCGATCCCGACCATCACTGCATCCATACTCTGCCGCAGTTGATGAACATATTTCCTGGATGCCTCCCCGGAAATCCAGCGTGAATCACCCGAGCGGGTGGCTACTTTGCCATCCAGGCTGGCGGCTGCTTTCAGGGTCACAAAAGGCTTTTGCGTGGCGATAAATTTGCAGAAGGGCGCGTTCAATTCCCGGCACTCTTTCTCCTTGATGCCCACATCCACGCGAACCCCAGCCTTTCGCAACCGTCCAATCCCCCGGCCCGCGACCAAGGGGTTGGGGTCCTTCATCCCGGCCACAACCCGCTCAATTCCGGCGTCCAGAATGGCCCTCGTGCAAGGAGGGGTTTTGCCGAAATGATCGCAGGGTTCCAGGTTGAGGTAAAGAGTCGCTCCCCGGGCCTTTTTCCCGGCCTTGCGCAACGCCAGAACTTCCGCATGGTCCTCCCCCGCTCGATGGTGATACCCCTGGCCGACAATGGCTTTCCCCTTGACGACGACAGCTCCAACCATGGGATTAGGACTCGTTTTCCCCATCCCTCTCCTGGCCAGCCGCAGGGCCAGACGCATATAACTCTCATCGATTTTATGGAGGTCCAGGACTCTAAACAGGGTGAACTCCCTTCCCAGAGTTAAAGCATGGTTCGAGGATTCGACGGATTAAGGGTTCAAAGGATTTTTTTACTTGACTCCTTGAACCCTGGACCCCTTGGACCCTATTCTTTCTTGCTCTTCTGC
>CAZIDC010000015.1:0-17675 GCA_964537885.1 uncultured Syntrophaceae bacterium
ACGGCGGCGCCCAGGCCCGCGAATCATCCCCGCCGTCCGGAGACTCCACCTTGATCACTTCCGCGCCCATGTCTCCGAGCATCATCGTGCAATAAGGCCCGGCCAGGGCCCGGGTCAGGTCCAGTACGCGAATTCCCGCAAGGGGTCCGCCCATTACAAATCTCCTTCTTTCATAAGAATTATTGTTAATTGGTCTGGACCTTAAATTTGGGTTTGGGTTCCCCCGGGGTGCGCCGAAGTTTCTGCATCGTTATTCCCGTAACAATCGCAGCAATCCCCAATAAATCCGTGTAAAGACCGGGTTTAAAGAGTAAAAGCCCGCCGGCGATAAAAATGAGGCGTTCCAGTATGTTCGTGGGTTTTAGAAAGTATCCGAAAACCCCGGCGGAAATAAACAAAACACCTACCCCAGCCGTCAAGGAAGTAGAAATGATATCCAAGGGATCCCCTTGCATCAACAAGGCTGGATAGAAGACAAAAGTAAAAGGGATAAGGTAAGCCCCCAGGCAAAGGCTCATGGCGATAAAGGCCATACGCAGCCAATTGCCGCCCGCGATGGAAACGGCAGTATAAACGGCCACGCAGACCGGGGGACTGATGTTGCCCAGCACGGAATAATAGAAGATAAACATATGGGCGGACAGTCCCTTAATGTCCATGCCCATCAGGGTGGAACCCAACACCGCGGCCCCGATGATGTAAGCTGCCGTGGTGGGCATTCCCATGCCCAAGATCATGATAATGACCATGGTTAGGATAAGGGCCAGGATGACATTCACTCCAGCCAAACTCAAAATCGCTTCGGACATCTTGACGGCCAGGCCCGTCAGAGCAACTAAAGATACGGCCATTTGTACGCAAACCGCCATGACCATCAGCGTGGCCAAGGCAGTTACCGCACCCGAGGCAAGGGCGGCGGCAATCATCCGCAACCGTTCCCCCAATTGTTTGGGAGACAGGATTCCACCAACCAGATAGGTTCCGATGGAAGCGACCAAGGCCGTTGCGGCGGCCAGTTGGGCGGGGAGTAACAATACTAAAATATACAAAAGAATTCCAATCGGGATTATTAGGTTTATCATAGCCGCGGGGTCGAAGACCTCCCGAGCTTTGGGAATGAGTTCCGCCGGCACTTTTCCCAGTCCGTAGTTTTTTGCGCTGAAATATACTCCCGCTCCGACGCCAAAGAAGTAGATGAGAGCGGGTATGATGGCCGCCACGCAGATGTACAAGTAGGGAATGCCCAGCAATTCCGACATGACAAATGCGCCCACTCCCATGATGGGGGGCATAATCTGCCCGCCCGACGATGCGGAGGCCTCAATGGCTCCGGCTAACTCCGGTTTGTAGCCTAATTTTTTCATCGTGGGAATGGTAAAAGTCCCGGTGGTCGCAACATTGGCCACTGCTGAGCCGGAGAGCGTGCCGAAGCAGGCGCTGGAGATGACGGCAATTTGACCAGCACCGCCGGTGATTCGTCCACCAAAAAAGCGGGCCAATTTCATAAAGGTATCCCCCACCCCCGTGGCGAACAACACCGGACCGAGGAGAAGAAATATCGCAATAACCCGGCTGGTTAAATCCGTGAGCATCCCCCAATAGCCTTCGGTCATCATGTAATAATGGTAAAGAACCTCGTGGAGGGGGAAACCGGGGTGCCCGAAGAAACCGGGAATGAAATCACCGAAGAGGGCATAAAGAAGAAAGAGGATGACCATAATGGGGATGATTTTTCCCGTAGTACGCCGGGTGGCCTCGATCAGCATGATTCCCAGGATGGCGCTAAAGGCCAGTTCGTAAGGCTGATACATCCATCGCTGCCGGGTGATTTCTTCCCAGTTCCAAAGGACGTAGCCGCAGACCACAAAGCTGGCCAGCATCATAAACACATCAATCCAGGCTGGGGATCCTTTGCAACCCAGAAGGATTTTTCTCCAAAAGCCGACGGATTCGGCCTTCAACCCTTCTTTGCTTAAGGGGAAATAGAGAAAAACTATGAATAAAGCGAAGTTTAGAAAAATGGCGCCCTGAATAACCGGATGCCATGCTCCTATCAGAGAGGTGTAAAGTGTAATTCCCACCAGTATGGCGATCACCAACTGGCCGATGAATTTCCAAAACCCGCTCAGCTCTCTCATCCAATCCTCCATTTTATCCCTTGGGAGGGGAGCTTCTCGGCTCCCTCCCCAAAGGCTGTTCCACCGTAAAAAGGGCTATGAAACAGACGGCCTTTTTATTTTTTCTTTTCGGGCTTCGCCTCCACTTCCAGGGGAGCTACGGCCACGGTCCCTTTATCGCCGCTGGCTTTCACCGAATAGACTCCCGGTTGGGCATTGCGGGGAATCCCGCTTTTGGCCTTGAAAGCGCCTGCTTCGTTGGCTTCTTTGATCATGGGTTCCGCGCCCAATTCGATGGGGATTCCATCGACAACCGTAATAATTTCAATTTTTTCTCCCGGGATAAAACCGGATCCCCGAATGGTAATAACACTCGCCGCCAGGCCGCTTATGGGAGTTATGACCAGATTGGCTGCGGGTTCCGCCCCCCCCGGTTTTCCCTGGAGACCGGCACAGGATAGGGAGGCCATAGCTAAAAGGAAACAACAGCAGAGAATTTTTATGAACCTTAGGCTGCTTAAAGCGCACATTTTTACCTCCTCTCTTTCTGGTAAGGTTGGTTTATTTCATTTCGGGGACAGGAGATTAGCAGGAATTTTAAGTCCCATTTCCTGGTAAAATTTGATAGCCCCGGGATGGAGGGGGACATCGCAATATTCCATGGTCAGCTTCGGAAAATCGGCAAAGCCCCCTTCCCTGAAGGAAGCATCCACTTTGGTCATGTCCATTCTCTTGGGATAGATGGCTTTTAGCATCTTATAGATCACATCTTCCGGTACATTTTTGTCGCACATTTCACCCTCTACGAAAGCCAGGGTCAAATAGTCTTTATCGTGGCCTTTGTACTGGCCAGCAGGGCTTACAATCCCTTTCCCGTGCGCTGGATATTTTGCGTTATACTTTTTCAAATGTTCTTCGGTAATGGCCAGAAAGTTGAGGGGCCTGGAAAAAGCCAGCTCCTGGAGGGCTCCATCCCGGAATCCCGGGCGGGCCCAGGAATCCACTGTCTTGGCTTTCATGGCCTCGAGGTTGGACGCGGTTCCCCCCCATTTATAATCCGCTTTGATCCCATTGGCTTCTAAAAACATCCTGCCCAGCCTTTCGGAAGTAGTCAGGGGGTTGGAAGCCATTTTTTTGCCGTGCAAGCCTTCGATGGTGGTTATGCCGCTATCCTTTCCGGCCACAAAAGTAAAGGTGGACACTGCGGTGGCGGCAAGCATCCTGAGGTTGGGGTTTTTTTGGTCTTTGAAATCAAACAGGCCATGGTAGGCAGTATAAGCCGAAATAGGGTTTACCTGAGCGAGGTGTAAAAGACCAACCCTCATCCGGCTTAAGTTCTCCACCCATCCACCCGTTTCCACAACCGTTACCGTAATCTGGCCTGGATAAGCCTGGTTGACTGCCTTGGCGAATAATACGCCATGCGCGTACCCCGATGACCGCACGCTGGTGGTTCCCCATTTCACCCGGAATTCTTTTGCTTCTCCCGCCGGGAGAAGCATGAAGCTGCCGATGACCACGAACAGGAACGAAAAAAACAGTATTTTTTTCATTTGATTCACCTCCTCAAAAGATTGGCTGCAAAATTTGCTGATTAGTGAGTTTTTTTCTTGCGGCACCTCCTTTCTTTTCCTTAAATCTCCCCTTACCCCTCTTTTCCAAAGAGGGGAATCCCCCCCTTTTAAAAAGGAAGGCAGGAGGGATTTAGTCTCCAGTGTCCACATAACTACGGACTGACCAATAACTCAGCCTCCAGACCCATCGGTTCCTAAAACCCGGCTTATCAAGCGGGCATAGATCAACGCCGCCTCTTCCAGTTGACGGATCTCCACAAATTCATCGACGACATGCGTCTGGGCCAGGCGTCCCGGGCCCAGAATAACAGTGGGGATGTTTCCTTGATAGACGAGAAAAGCCATATCCGTTGCGGCCACGAATCCTTGAGGGATCACTCTTTGACCGGTTATTTCGTAGATGGATTCAGCGGCGGCCCGAACGATGGGCTCATCCGGCGAGATGGACACCGCATCTTTATCATCCCCCATAATTTCCACCCGGCATTGAAAGGAAGGGTCCCCGGCCGTCATGTCCCGTACCCATTCATTGAGCTCTTGGTCAAGCTGATCCTTTGCCTCACCGGGAATCCGGCGCCGATCGATATGCAACTCGCAGTAATCGGGGATGACATTGTCCTTAATTCCCCCGCGGATGAGATTGGCGCTGGCGACCGGTGACCCCAGTAGGGGATCCTTTTTCTGTGATAGACGCTGATTCAATTCCGCCACAAAAAGGGCTAAGCGGGCGATGGGGTAGATGGCGTTCCGCCCCAGCAAGGGATTGGAGGAATGGGCGCTCTTTCCCCGTACGGAGACTTTCCGGCGGCTAACTCCTTTGTGTCCGATAAAGAGCTTTAATCCGGTAGGCTCTCCTACTACGGCCATAGAAGGACGGAAATCCTTCTCCCGGTTCTTCATCCAGAATTGGGTGCCCAGGCCTCCGGTTTCTTCCGCAGCCACTGCCGTAAAAATTAACTCTCCCCTCAAACTCTTAGCTTCCTGGAGAGATAAGCCTATTGCGGTCATCATGGCCGCAACGCTCCCTTTGGCATCGCAGGCTCCGCGTCCGTATACCCGTCCTTCGGCAATGTGCGGTTCAAAGGGGGGATGGGCCCAGGGAGATTCTCCAGGGGGAACGACATCAAGGTGGCTGTTAAAGATCAGACAAGGGCCCTCCCCCGCGCCGGAAAAGGGGAAGCGGCAAACAGCATTGGCCCGTCCGGGGGAAAATTCCTGTAGGGTGCAAATGGCTCCCAACGCTGCCATGCGATTCTGCACCAACTTGGCCGCCGCCAATTCATTCCCGGGCGGATTCGAACTGTTTATAGCAATTAAATCTCCAAGATCGTTGAGCAAAGTTTCTTTAAATTTATCCTTTAAGATCATCTTTTCCTCAACAAAGTTATTGATTTTGCCTTTTTTGACTCAAGGGAGGGCCTCGCTCGCCATTTTTTTAAACTCCTGGCAAGGCGTGGTTGAATTTAGACGGGTTGGGTTTGTATGAATTAAAAGATATCGCCTCCAGGGATATTATAACCCTCGGGAGCTTTCCTGTCGGCGTATTCCGAAAATCCCCTTTCATCGTTCCCCTTTTAAGGATGGGATACTTAGTGGCTGGAATATTACCAACGTGGATAAAGGCTGTCAAGAAACTTTTCCTCTTAGCTCCCTTCACTCCATGGGTTAGCCTGCGTTAATGACCCAACCTGAAGGTTAAGGCTCCCCCTTGTAACTGAAGGGTTAGGGCGAGAGCCGATTACACCTTGACAGGGACTAAGCACTTCATTAAAATTCATCTCCATGCAGTCAATGTCTTGTTATTTGCTGGACAATTTGCGTATTCCTCTAATAATATCAAAACAGGTCGAAAATGGAGAAAACTCAAAGCCAATACAATAAAATCGCAGCAATCTTTTTTTTGAGTGTGGGAATCTTTTTTTCCATTTACGCCCGCTCCGTGGAGATCGGTAACTGGCAGGAGCCGGGGCCCGGATTTTTACCCTTCTGGGCAGGGATTATCATGACGATGATGGCCGGGGGGCTTTTAATCGGCAGCTGGAAGCGCAAGGGCCCGGCCCGGCCGTCCTTTTTCCCCCAGTCTGATTCCTGGAAAAGAGTCTTCCTGACGTTTCTCTCACTGATCGCCTATAACCTTGTTTTGATGCCCTTAGGGTTTGCGCTGACCACCTTTCTTTTTGTTGGATTTCTGGCCCGGTTTATCTTTCCCCAATCATGGGCCCGAACCCTAATTGTAGCCGTCCTTAGCGCTGTGGCCGCGCGCCTTCTTTTCATCAATTTCCTGGAGACCCAGTTACCCAAGGGATTTCTTGGGTTTTAGGTAAGCTATGGAATTACTCAGTCATATCCTCCTCGGAGCGCAGGTTCTTTTTACCCCGATGAATCTCTTTTTCTGTTTCATCGGGGTTCTGATGGGGACCCTCGTGGGGGTACTTCCCGGCCTTGGCCCTACGGCGGCCATCGCTCTGCTGCTTCCCAATACTTTTCACGTTTCGCCGGTCACGGCGATCATCATGCTGGCGGGGATCTACTACGGAGCTATGTATGGAGGGTCGACGACCTCCATTTTGGTCAATATCCCCGGGGAGGCGGCTTCGGTCATCACTACTCTCGACGGTTATCAGATGGCCCTGAAAGGCAGAGCAGGCCCTGCCCTGGGTATTGCTGCTTTCGGCTCCTTCATCGCCGGGACGATATCCGTCATCGGCCTCATGCTCGTCGCTCCTCCCCTGGCTAAGTTCGCCCTGGCTTTCGGCCCTCCGGAATACTTCAGTTTGATGCTTATGGGCATTGTGGTCCTGATCTATATGGCTTCCGGATCAATCCTGAAAGCCCTGATGATGGCGGTCTTCGGCTTGCTCCTTGGTACGATCGGGATGGATGCCATCTCCGGCACCCAGCGTTTGACCTTTGGTCTTCTGGAGCTCAGCGACGGCATTGGATTTATTCCGGCCATCATGGGCCTTTTCGGGGTGGCCGAGGTTATCGCCAACGTTGAGCAGGCGATCAAGCGGGAAATTATCACGACCAAGGTGAAGAATATCCTGCCCAACCTTCAGGACTGGAAAGATTCCTTCTGGCCGATGATTCGCGGGTCAATCCTCGGCTTTTTTATCGGCGTTCTACCCGGACCTGCCCCGGTCATATCCGCCTTCAGCTCCTACGCGCTCGAAAAGAAGCTTTCCAAGCATCCGGAAAAATTTGGGACGGGAGTAATTCAGGGAGTAGCCGGCCCGGAATCGGCGAACAACGCTGCCACCGGGGGGGCCTTTATCCCGCTTTTTACCCTGGGAATTCCGGCGAACTCTGTTATCGCCATCCTCCTCGGGGCCTTCATGATCCATGGCATTCAACCCGGGCCCATGCTTATCTCCAAGTACCCCGACCTTTTCTGGGGGACCATTATGAGCATGTACCTCGGGAATGTCATGCTTCTTGTGCTCAACCTGCCTTTGATCGGGCTCTGGGTCAAGGTCCTGAAGGTTCCTTACCCCATCCTCTTTCCCCTTATCCTGCTCTTCTGCCTGGTGGGTGTTTTCAGCCTGAATTATAGCCAGGTTGAAGTCTCGCTGATGATCGGGTTTGGAATCTTTGGCTACTTAGCCAGGAAGTTTCAGTTTGAAATGGCCCCCTTAGTGCTGGCCTTGGTGATCGGGCCCATGATGGAGAATAACCTGCGTCTTTCTTTGGTGATTTCTCAAGGGAATCCCTGGATCTTCATCGGGCACCCCATATCGGCAGCCTTCATTATTATATCTCTGGTCTTGCTGGTTTCTCCCTGGGTCCCGTGGATTGGCACGGGCCGCAAAAAAATACGGGAAAAAGTCGAAGGAGAAGAAGTATAATATAAAAAAAGGAGGCGACGATGAGACAAAGAAAGTGGATTTTCATGGCCGTGGCGATTTGCTCAATGATCGCGGTAAACGTTGGCGCCCAGGATTTTCCCAAGGGGCCTGTAAATTACATGAACCCCTTTAATCCAGGGGGAGAGATCGACATCGCGGCCCGGGCCATGCAACCCTACCTGGAAAAAAACCTGGGGGTTCCTCTGGTGATCAACTATCTACCTGGTGCCGGCGGCGCGCTTTGCTGGTCGAAGTTAGCAGCGGTCAAGCCGGATGGATACTCCATCGGGGGATTCAGCATCCCGCACATCATCCTCCAGCCTATGTTTATGAAAGATGTGGCCTTTAAAACTGACGACTTTGTAATCTTCTCGATCGTCGAGTATACGCCCATCGGCCTGGCCGTGAAAAAGGACTTCAAGGTCAACACGGTCAAGGAGTTTATCGAATATGCCAAGGCCAACCCCGGGAAAATTTCCTGCGGCGGAGTCGGCAAGTTTTCCGGGCATCATTTTGCCACCCTGCAGTTTATGCAGTTGACGGGAACAAAACTGAATTATGCAACCTTTACGGGAACGTCCCAGGTGCAGACGGCTTTGATGGGCGGCCACATCGATGCCGCCTTCACCAATTCAACCGTACTGGTTACCAGCAAAGATCAGATCAAAGTATTGGCTGTCGGCGCCGCCCAGAGAATGGGCCAGCTCAAGGATATCCCCACCTTCGAGGAACTGGGCCTGAAGATGTATCCACGCATTGCCCGGGGAGCGATGGGCCCCAAGACGATTCCCGCCGCGATTCAGAAACGGCTGGAGAAAGCCTTCCTGGATACCACGTCTAACCCGGAATTTAAAGCCAAGATGGAGGCGGCCGGGTTCGTCCCCCAGGTGATGGGCATCGCCGATTCGCACAAATTTCTGGAAGAGGAGGCGAAGGAACTTAAAAAAGTGATCCAGGAGTCTAACCTTTTGTCGCCAGCCAAAAAGTAACCACGCCGGTCAACCGGCCTGAAGAAAGGAGAGTAACATGAAAAGAATTAGCAAGTGGAGTATCTTTACGGCTCTTTTATTATTCCCGGCCCTCTTGTTGGCCGCCACGGATTTTCCCAAAGGGCCTATTACCTATATCATTCCCTTCCCCCCCGGGGGGCAGTCTGACGTGGAAGCGCGTATGCAGCAGCCCTACCTGGAAAAAATCCTGGGGGTGTCGGTCGTGGTCAACTACATGCCCGGGGCGGGGGGGGCATTAGCTTGGACCAAGTTTGCCCAGGCCAAGCCCGACGGCTACAGCGTCTGCGGCATCAATATTCCGCACATCATCCTCCAGCCGCTTTCCCAGAAGGACGTGGCTTTCAAAACTGAGGACTTGAAGCCTCTGTGCATCTTTGAATCTACCCCCATCGGACTGGTGGTCAAGAAAGAGTCGAAGATCAACAGCCTGAAAGAGTTCATTGAATTCGCCAAAGCCAACCCGGGGAAAGTCACCATCGGCATATCGGGAAAACTTTCCGGCCACCATATGGCCGGCCTCCAATTTGAGAAGATGACTGGAACCAAGCTCACCTTTGTCACCTTTACGGGGGCAGCTCCCCAGGTAACCGCTCTTCTGGGCGGCCATGTGGAAGCCATCTGGGGGAATTCCTCCGATCTGGTCGGTTATCAGGCCCAGATGAAAATCCTGGCGATCGGGACCGAGAAGCGCATGGACACCCTGCCGAATGTTCCAACTTTCCAGGAACAGGGTTTGAAATTCTTCTCGGGCATTGACCGGGGGGTGGCGGTTCCGAAAAATACCCCCGCAGATATCACGGCCAAGCTGGAAAAGGCCTTCTTAGACACCGTGAACATGGAAGAGTATCACTCCAAGATCGTCAAGGCGGGGTTCGTGCCTAAGAAATTGAATAGCCAGCAGGCCACCAAATACATTGCGGAGGAGACAGAAATTTTCAAAAAAATACTCCTCGAGCACAACCTGCTTTTGAAGAAATAAATTCGAACCACGAAATCCGAAACAAACTCAAAGAACCGAAGCTTAAAATTCAAACCTCTGGCAGTGACGGGTTGTTTCGGATTTTTTAAATTCACCTATTTGGCCCCAGTTACGCCAAGTTGGGATTCTTTAATCAGAGGGGCGCCTATTGCGCCCTTTTGATTGTGGGGGGATGCTTAAAGATTCCTGCTGATATACTCTACGGCATTGCGGAAAAGGGCCAGGCCCATCCCTTCTTCGGGAACCTTTTCCCTCGTCCAGCGAGGGTGGTTGACGAAAGAAAGATAGGCTTCAGGGTGGGGCATCAACCCGAAGAGGCGTCCGGTCTCGTCGCTGATACCCGCTGCGGCGGAAAGGGACCCATTGGGATTCAGGGGATATTCCATCGTTGGCTTTTGGCTTGCGGCATCCGAGTACTGCAAGGCGATCAGATTTTTTTTCTCCATCTCGGCCAGGACACCTTCATCCCGGGGAATGAATTTTCCTTCCCCGTGACGAACCGGCAGGTAGAGCCCCTTCAATCCTTTGGTGAAGATCGCCGGGCTGCCGGGGTTGACCTTTAAATAAACCCACCGGTCCTCAAACCTCCCCGAATCATTAAAGGTCAGAGTCACGGCCTGTTTTCCGTAGGACCTTCCCAGGCCCGGGAGCAGGCCGGCTTTGACCATGAGCTGGAACCCGTTACACACTCCCAGGATGAGTTTCCCCTCCCCGACAAAGCGCAGAATCGCATCTTCCAGGCGTTCTCCGGTTCCGGCGATTTGAGCATACTTCAGTCGGTGGGCCATGGCCTTGGCCGAGCCAAGGTCATCGCCATCGAGAAACCCTCCGGGAAGGTTCAGAAAGTGATAATCGTCGAGCTTCACCTCTCCGGAAAGGAGGTCATAGATATAGACGATGTCGACCACATCGGCCCCGCCCAGCTTGCAGGCGTGGGCCATCTCCATTTCGCAGTTGATTCCATTTCCGGCCAGGACAATGGATTTTACTTTTTTCATGTTCTTCCCTCACCGCAATCTAACCAAAGAAGACCCGGAGGATTCCTCAGTGAATTTCGTGGTTCCATATTTTTTCTTTTTGGACGCAAATGAACGCAGGTCTACAGGATTTTATGGAAGCCACTAAATACATTTTTATTTTAGACGTTAAATAATTATTTTTTTCTGCGTTTATCTGCGGCAATCTGCGTCCCCATTCAAAACCTTAAAGGGCGCTGCCAGGATTCTTTTAGGTCAAAGATGTCCGCCTGAACCACAGCCTTTCCGTTCAAACCGAAGACAGTGAAAGCGCCACCTCCGACCACTTGACCGGCTTCGGCAAAAACATTTCCCCGCAGATAGTCTTCGAAGGCGGATTGATTTTCGGGATGAACCGTAACTAAAAAACGGCTCTGGGATTCTGAGAAGAGCAGGCTGTCGTTTCGGTTCACTCCGGAAGCCGGGACCTTGCGGAGATGCACCTCCATACCCAGGGCGCCGGCAAAAGCGGTCTCGGCCAGCGCCGCGCCCAATCCTCCGTCGGAACAGTCATGGCAGGACGCAACCAATCCTTTCTGGATGGCCAAAGCCAATGCCTCATAGAGCCGCTTCGCTTTCTGAGCATCAACCCTGGGAACCTGATTGCCGAGAAATCCCCTGAGGGCCAAGTATTCAGAGCCGCCCATCTCGTCCTTAGTCTGTCCCAACACATAGACTACGTCTCCGGCCCGCTTGGCATCCATGGTTACGCAGCGGCGCACATCGGGGACCACGCTCACGGCCGAGAAGAGGACCGTGGGGGGAATGGAAATTTTCGTGGCCCCGATCAGATAGTCGTTCTTCATGGAGTCCTTGCCCGAGATGCAGGGCACGCCGAAGGCGGTTGTGTAGTCATAAAGCGCCATATTCGCCCGGACGAGTTGCGCCAGCTTGTACTCCCCATCCGGAGTCTTTTCCGACTGGATGGGGTCGCACCAGCAGAAATTGTCCAGGCCGGCCATGTGCTTTAAATTGCCACCCACAGATAAGTTATTCCGGATGGCCTCGTCGATGGCGCAGGCCATCATATGATAGGTATCGATGTCGCTGTACCGGGGACAGATGCCCGAGGAGACGACGATTCCTTCCCAGGAATCCAGGATAGGGCGCAAAACGGTTGCGTCGCCCGGCCCGTCGTTAAAAGTTCCCACAAGGGGTTTAATAACGGTTCCGCCCTGGACCTCGTGGTCGTATTGGCGGATGACCGCTTCTTTGCTGCAAACATTGTAGCGGGAAAGAACCTGCTTCAAATAATGGGTCAGGTCTTCAGGATCCTCAAAAGAAGGTTCGGGAAACGCCTTTCTCTGCCACCTGGCGCGGAGTTCCATCTTGGGATGCCCGTTGTGGAGAAAATCCATGTCAGGGTAAGCCACGGTTTTCCCGTCATAGAGGACATGGAATGTCCCGGTATCGGTGAATTCTCCCAGAACGGTCGCCTCTACGTCCATGCCTTTGGCCAGGTTAAGAAACCGCTCGATCTGGTCAGGGGGGACGGCCAGGGTCATTCGTTCCTGGGCTTCGGAAAGAAGGATCTCCCAGGGGTCGAGGCCGGGATACTTAAGGGGGGCGCGTTCCAGGCGAATCCGGCAGCCGTTGCAATCCCTGGCCATTTCACCTACAGAAGAAGAAAGCCCTCCGGCGCCGTTGTCGGTAATGGCGTGGTAAAGGCCCAGATCCCGAGCCCGGAGGAGAAAATCGGTCATGCGCTTCTGGGTAATCGGATCCCCGATCTGCACAGCGCTGGTCGGAGATTCTTCGTGCAATTCCTCGGAAGAGAAAGTGGCTCCATGGATTCCATCCTTCCCGATCCGCCCGCCAGTCATGACAATCAAATCTCCCGGCTCGGCCCGCTTTTCATGGGAGGGCTTGCCTAAAATTTCTCGCGGCATGATCCCTCCAGTCCCGCAGTAAACTAACGGCTTTCCGGCATAGCGGTCGTCGAAAACGAGCGAACCGTTTACAGTAGGAATTCCGCTCTTATTTCCCCCGTGCTCCACCCCTTCCCTAACCCCTTCATAAATTCGTTTGGGGTGGAGGAGCCGGGGGGGGAGGGGTCTGGAATAATCGGGGGGGGCAAAGCAGAAAGTATCCACGTTAAAAATGAGCTTGGCGCCCTTCCCCGTCCCAAACGGGTCACGGTTAACACCCACAATCCCGGTCAGGGCTCCCCCGTAAGGGTCAAGGGCGGAAGGGCTGTTGTGGGTCTCCACCTTGAAAACTAAATTCCAATCTTCATTAAACCGTATAACCCCGGCGTTATCTTTGAATACGGAAACACACCAATCCTTGTCGCCCATGGCTTTCCGGATCTCTTCCGTGGAACGCTTGACGTAGGTATCAAACAGGCTGTCGATGTCGTGGACTTTTCCTTCTTCGTCGCCATAATTGATCCGGGCATTGAAGATTTTATGCTTGCAATGTTCGGACCAGGTTTGAGCCAAGGCCTCCACCTCGCAATCCACGAGATTCCCTCCCAGGCCGACCTTCTTCCTTTTTTCCCGGACCCGCGGGTCCTCCGCATATACCCTAAGGGCTTTCATCTCTTTTAGGGATAAGGCTAGAACCCGCTCTGAGCTAATGCGCATCAATTCTTCATCGCTGACCCGAAGGTTGATTTCCTCAACCCGCACCTCTTTCCTTCCCGTCACTCTTGGGACGGTCACGCCCATTCCTACCTCAGGATTCCAGGATTTTCGACCTTTAACTTCAAACCGCTGGATGAGCGTATTAGCCAACAGCCCCGTGGCAATGCGTTCGGCCTGCTCCCGGGTTAACCCCCCTTTCATCAGGAAAAGGACCGATGTGTATACTCCTTCCTCCGGACTGAATTTGCGCTGCAGGAGCAGTTCAACAGCCTCCCGGGCCGTCCGGCCTATATTATCAGTAACACCAGGTTTGTACCCGACCTCAATCGCCCAGTCGAAATCGCGCCCGAGCGGTTTCCCGATGGAAAATTCCTGGATGACCGGGTCGAGGAAAGGACCGGCCGCGGCCATTTCAACCTCTTCAACGGATAAGCGCGCATCGATGGTGTAAACATCGATAGTGCGAACGGAGTCCACAGCAATACCCAAATCATCGACGATCCGCCGCTTGATTTTTTCACCCCGGGCATCGCGGATGCTCGGTTTTAACCCGATCTCCACTCGGTAGGTCATTGATCAATCCTCATTTTGATTCATTTGATTAAACCGTTTTTCTTTCTGCCGCGCCAGCAGGGCCGGACGGCAATCGCTGCATCTTTTCCGACAGCCGCGGGGATAAGGAAAAAGACGCCCAGATTCCCAGCACTAATCCGGCCGCTCCCACTAAGAAAGGAAACCCCTGCCCAAAACGGTCAGCCATGATTCCACTGACGTTAGGCCCCAGGAAAAAGCCAAACATACGGGTCGTGAAGAATAAGCCCAAGCTTGCTCCACGGACATCTTCGGAAGAGAGATCGGCAATGGCTACACGGACGGAAGGGGAATAAATTCCCAAACCGGCGCCGGCAATGGCCAGGACCACCACCAAATAAAGAAGACTGCCCCCTTGGGAGAGCAAAACCACAGCTATGGTATATACGGTCATTCCCAGGAGAATCGGTTTTTTTCTTCCCTGGCGGTCGGACCATTTGCCCACGGGCCGCTGCAGAAGGATGAAAACGACAAAATAAGCGCTGAAGAGCCAGCCGATCTTTTCAGGTTGGACACCCATCTGGGAGGCCATTACGGGTAAAAGGGTGATAATCGTGCCCCATATAAAAGATTCACTAAAGCCGATCAGGCACAAAAGGCGGACGTCGGGCAGGCGCAATGAAGTAAACCCATACCGTTCCCACCAGCTTCTCACCATGCTTTGGCGCTCTAAGAATCCCTCATGAATTGAAACCCAGATCAAAGCCATGGCCAATAAGGCCAAAAAGGAGCAGCTCAGAAACGGCAAGCTCATGCCCCCCAGGCCGTATAGCATTCCCCCCAAGAGAGGCCCGACTGCGAAGCCCAGCATTTCCACTCCGGCAAGGAGGCCCATGGACTCGCCTCTTCTTTCCATCGGCGAGTGATCAATGATGTAGGCCGACATGGCCGGCCAGATCATCCCTGCCCCGAGGCCATGAAGGAGTCGGACCAAGAAAACCTGAGGGAGATCATTGGCGAAGACGTAAAGAAAGGCGACCAGCCCGTAGCAGGCCAGTCCTCCGACCATGAAAGGCTTGCGACCAAACCGGTCGGAAAGGCCGCCGAAAAACGGCTGGACTAAGAACTGGGTGATCGTAAAGCCGGAAACGATCAACCCGAGTTCGAAATTACTGGCGCCCTTTTGGGACACATAGATCGGGAAAAGGGGGATGATGAATCCCAGCCCCATGACCGCAATTGTTCCCGCCAAGGCGACCAGGATTAATTCTTTATTGAAGATCCGGCCCATTGGAAAATATCTTGATTTTTTCGGTTCAAAAGGTAAAATAATCTTCGATCGGGCGCCGCGTGGGGTATATTCTCGACTCTTTTCGTTGTTTTCTGCCTTTTATTGGAAATTCAGTTTGTTATGAACAATTGGCCAACTCTTCAGGTAATGTATCACAAGGTCTTGAAAAAGGTCAACTGACTGATGGGTTATAAAGGATCTCAGACCTCATTGAGTTTTTTTATCAGCGAACGGGAACTAAGTGAAGATGAAAAAAGAGGAGAGACATTAAGAAAATTTATGGAAAAAGGCTTTCGGATCGAATCTGAAAGGCTATCCACAAATCCTGTGGAAAAGATGTGGAAAAGTTCAGGAGATGAACCCATAATATGATAAAATTCCATCGTTTTATTGAAACTGCCTCTTTTTGAGTCAATAAAAACTTAAATAATTTTAATATGTTGCATGGGAAAAGGCTCTGTGATTGGATTTTGCAAATATGAAAGTCGAAAGGGCCACAATTATCAACAGTATTTAAGGCGGTCTTCGCGAAAAACCAAGAAGTGCGCCCATCTCCGGGCACATCTTCGCGAAGATTTCAGTCCAGTCTTAATCTTGGAATAAATAGTTGACATTTCTATTGAGAAAGGAGGATAAATCATGCCAAGCTATGAGTTTCAATGCCAGAAATGCAGCAAGAAATTTTCCGTAATGCTGACCGTTAAGGAAAGAGAGGAGGGCAAATATAAATGCCCCAAATGCAACAGCCGGAAAAACAAACCTGTCTTCGGCAACTTCTATCCCAAGACCTCGAAAAAAAGTTGACCTTCCCCAAAATCCCCCGCCTGCTCTCGAAGAGAGGCGGGACGACGGGGTGGTTTTCTTTTTTCTTCCCGGTGCTCCTCTTCTTCTGTCTATCGTGGTCCTCGTGTGCCCACACCCCTGAATCTTTACCCGCACCAGAAAAGAACTCCCAGGTCTTTGAAGCCGACGATAAAATCATCTTAAAAGCCATCACCCGGATTTTTAAAGACCGGGGCTTTGGCGAGCCCAAGGTGGAGCTGGATAAAAGCCGTTTGGAGACGGACTACGTGGACCAGGGGGAGTGGAGAACCAAGGCCATTGCCACCGTCAAAAAAATCAGCCGGAAGGAAAGAGAAGTCACCCTTTCGGTGATCACCGAACAAAAATCTTCCTCCGGGTGGCAGCCGAAAAAACTCCTGGGGAAAGAACAGTACGAAAAAATCTTCAACGAAATCGAGATGCAGATTTACCGTGAATGGTACAAGGCGGAATAGATCTTAGGTAGAACCCCCCCCAAATCCGCCCGACTAAAAAGGCTCCATCCTTCCCATGCGGGGCGGGCCCCGCAAGAGAACAATAGGCATGGGTTTCAGCGCTTGATTTATATCAACCATCACTTTTTCTTTTTGTATATGATTTTGGAATGATTTCTGAAAATAAGGTAGAAAAAGAAATTCCTAAAAAAAAGGTGAATCATGGCCCAGGAAACGAAGCAAAAAAGCAGTAAGATTCGTGAAGATTGGGTTCAGGTGGATGCGCTCTGCTGCGGCATGGATTGGGACGAAGAGGATTTAACCAAGCCGCAAATTCTGGTGGAAGATGTTTTCGGCAGCAGCCATCCGGGGAGCGTCCACTTGGATCGGCTGGCGGCCGAGGTCTCCATCGGCGTCTTCCAGAAAGGGGGAAAACCGGCCGGGTTCCACGGTACGGATATTTGTGACGGCTGGGCGATGCTTCATAGCGGGATGAATTATATCCTTCCCTCCAGGGAAGTTTTATGCGATTTGGTTGAAGTTCATGGCCGGGTGATTCCCTGGGATGGCATCGTGGCCATCTCATCCTGCGACAAATCCATCCCCGCCCATTTGATGGCCATAAGCCGTCTGAATATTCCGGCGATCCATATTCCCGGCGGCAGCAACCGCGTGGCCCCCAACATGTCGCACAGCCTGTTAGTGGGCGAGGTTGCCGCTCGATGGCGGCGCGGGGAAGATGTCTCCCGGGAAGTTCGGAATTACAAACTTACGGGTTGTCCGGGGGCGGGTGCCTGCCAGTTCATGGGAACGGCGAGCACCATGCAGTGCATGTCCGAGGCGCTCGGAATGGCTCTCCCCGGGACGGCGCTTCTTCCCGCCAGCCTGTCGGAGATCGGTCGATTGTCCCGGGAAGCCGGCCGCAAAATCATGGAGCTCTCGAAGAAAGGGCTTCGACCCTCGGATATCCTGACTCCGGAGGCTTTTGAAAATGCGATGAAGGTCCATGCCGCGATCAGCGGCTCAACGAATGCCTTGCTCCATCTTCCGGCAATCGCCCATGAGCTGAGGATTAAAATCAATGCGGATCGGTTCGATCAATTGAACCGGGAAATTCCTTATATTGCTAACGTCCAGCCTTCCGGTATTTATGTAAATGAACTTTTCTGGTATGCTGGCGGTATCCCCCGGATCCAAATGGAAATTCGGAATCTTTTGGATTTGAAGGTTCTGACGGTTACTGGAAAAACCTTGGGGGAAAATCTGAAGCAATTGGGAAAGAACGGATTCTTCCAACGGGGAGAAGGATACTTAGCCAATTACAAACTTAAGAGGGAAGAAATCATCCGCAAGGTGAAAGACAGCAAGGCTTTGGGCTCGATTGCGGTCCTCAAGGGGAATATCGCACCGGAAGGGTCGGTCGTAAAGTATGCGGCCGTTTCCCCGGACATGCTGACCCATGAGGGGCCGG
>CAZIDC010000016.1:0-17520 GCA_964537885.1 uncultured Syntrophaceae bacterium
ATCATCATTAAGCAACGAGAGATTGCCAGCCAAGGGGGTTTGTATGGATCTGGAGTATCTGGAGGAAGTTAAAAAGCTGCTGCATGGCAAGAGCTACCAGGTCGTGGGGACGGACGTAAAGAGGGTAGATGCCCTCGAAAAAGTGACCGGGATGGCCAAATACGCGGCGGATTACCTGATGGAAAAAGCTTTGCATGTGAGGCCGGTCCGGAGTCCGTTCGCCCACGCCGTCATCAAAAAGATTGACAAGGCCAGGGCAATGAAAGTCCCGGGCGTCGAGGCGGTGATTACCGCTGAGGATGTGCCGGGCGAGAATCAGATTGGCTACTTAGTCGACGATCAGCCGATCATTACCACCAAAGCCCGATATGTGGGGGACATTGTCGCTTTGGTCGTAGCCCGGGATGAAAGAGCCGCCTGGGAAGGGGCCGACCAGGTGAAAGTGGAGTATGAAGAACTGCCGGCCGTCTTCGATCCCCGCGAGGCGTTAAAGAGCAGTTTTAAGATTCATGAACATGGATCCATCGCCGCGGAGGCCAAGATCAAGAAAGGAAACGTGGAAGAGGCCTTCCGCCAGTGCGATGTGATCGTGGAAAGGACCTACCGGACCGGCTCCCAGGATCATGCCTACCTCGAACCGGAAGCGGCCGTGGCCATTCCGGCGGGGTCGAGAAGCGTTACCGTAATCGGAACGACCCAGAACCCCTTCCGGACAAGGCACACCGTAGCGCGGGTCATGGGGTGGAAGGACTCGGAAGTGACCATCACCACCCCCTATATCGGCGGCGGATTCGGGGGAAAAGATACCTATGGCCCGTTGATTTGCAGCCTGGCCGCCCTGGCGGCGATGAAACTGGGCAAGCCGGCCATCATCGTTTACTCCCGGTACGAATCGTTTGCTTACCGCTTCAAGCGGGGACCCTTTGAGATCCGCTACAAAACGGGGGCAACCAAAGATGGCCAAGTGAAGGCCATTCAGGTGGATTACCTCGTGGATGCCGGGGGATACGCGACCTGGTCGGTAGGCTTTACCAAAAGGGCCGCCTACCATGCCACCGGGGTCTATGAAGTGGCCAACGTAAGAGTGGAGGGGCTGGCCGTTTACACCAATAACCTGCCCAATGCAGCTTTCAACGGCTTTGGGAATCCCCAGATGCTCTTTGCGGCCGAGTCCCAGATGGACATCATGGCGGAAGCTTTGAAAATGGACCCTGTAGAGTTCAGGTTGAAGAATGCCCTGGTCCCTGGTTCGCGAACCGGGACGAGCCAACTCCTCGATCATGCGGTGGGGATTAAAGAATTGATCCAAAAAGTCGCGGATAAGGCCAGCTGGCAAGGGAAGCGGGCCCAGTATGGAAGCGAGCAGAAAGGGCTGAAGCGCCGGGGCATCGGGGTGGGATGCAGCTGGCATGGTTGCGGCACAACCGGGTTTAAGCGCGATTGGGCGGGGGCCTCGGTCATCGTGAATCCCGATGGGAGCGTGAACTATTCCACCGGAATCGTAGAGATTGGCCAGGGAACGACCACTTCCCACGCCATGATGGTAGCCGAAGTTCTGGGGGTTCCCTTTGACTGGATCAAGGTGGATGCCAATAATACGGGCAACATGCCGGACAGCGGAGAAACCCATGCCCAGAGGGGAACCATGATCGGAGGTACGGCAGCGGTAGACGCTGCTTTGAAGATCCGCAAGAGGATGAACAAACTTGCGGCCGAACTCTGGGAATGTTCCGAGGATGAAGTGGCTTTCGGGAATGGGGAAACGTATAATGTCAAGAGTCCGACCCAAAGGATCGGTTTCCAAGATTTAGCCTGGGAGATGTACATGAGAGGAATTCCTCCGGCAGACTTTGGGTTTATCAAGGCCAGGAGGGGATTTCCCGACCCGGAAACGGGGCAGGGAGATGCTTACGCGGCTTACACCTTTGGCTGCACCATTGCCGAAGTGGAAGTGGACTTGGAGACCGGCCAGGTGGATGTTCTCCGGCTGGTTCCGGGGGTGGCCGCGGGCAAGATCATCCAGCCGGCAGTGGTCAAAGGCCAAGTTTACGGGTGCGGGATGTTAGGGTTGGGCTACGCCTTGACCGAGCGGGTCATCCGCCAAGAGGGTAAAATGCTCAATCCTTCCTATACCGATTACTTGATTCCGACCATCAAGGATATGCCGGAAATGGCTGACGTAGTAACGGTGGAAGATGAATTCAAGTATTCGGGTTTCGGCGCCAAGGGGGTAGGGGAGATTGCCTTCATCGCCACCCCGTTAGCCATCGCCAACGCCCTTTACCAGGCATTAGGGGTCCGTTTCTTTGAAATGCCGCTGGATAGGGAAAAAATTTATTTTGCCGTTAGGGAGAAAAAGAGCCATGGAAGCAGGAGTTAGACCGTTACCCAAAATGGATTATGCGGCCCCTTCATCGCTGAAGGAGGTCTTCAATCTTTTAAAAGACTATCAGGACCGGGCAAGACTCTTGGCCGGTGGGACCGATCTCATTCCCAAGATGAAGAAAAGGACCGCGGTGGCAGATCTGATCATCGACTTAAATCGCCTGCCCGGTTTGACCGGCATCGAGCTGCGGGGCGACCGCCTTCATATCGGAGGGCTTACGCGTTTGACCGCAATCAAAGAATCACCCCTGGTCAAGGAAAAGGCCCCGGCTTTAGCCCAAGCCATTGGGGTCATGGCCTCGCCCCCCATTCGGAACCGGGCCACCCTGGCCGGGAATTTAAGCACGGCCTCCCCGGCCGCAGACACTGCTCCCCCGCTTCTCGTCCTTCAGGCCGCGGTAAAAATGGCGAGTGCCCTGGGGGAGAGAATCGTTCCGCTATCTGAATTTTTCTTAGGGCCGCAGGATACGATGAGGCGACCGGATGAAATCCTGACCGAGGTGATCTTTCCCGTCCAGGAAGGCAGCTCGGCTTTTTTGAAAATGGGCCGGCGGAAGGCCTTTACCCTGTCGATTGTTTCCGCTGCCGCCTTTGCCCGGGTTCGGCGGGGAAAATTTGAAGAAGTGCGGGTGGCTCTGGGCGCGGTGGCCCCGACGCCGATCCGCGGCCGGAAGGTAGAGGAGGCTTTGCAATGGAAAGAAGTTAACGAACAGAATATCTCCCAGGCCGCGGAATTGATCAAGGGAGAAGTAAAGCCCATCGGCGACGTTCGGGCCTCGGCGGAATATCGAAGAGAGATGTCTGCGGTTCTGACCCGCAGGGTTCTGGCGCAAGTTGGGGGGAGGGAGTAAAATGAAGGTCCAATTTAAATTGAATGGGCGGACGATAAGCGAAGAGGTTGAACCGAATGAGACTTTGCTCGATTTTCTTAGAGAAAAGATCAATCTAACGAGTGTGAAAAAGGGATGTGATGAAGGGGACTGCGGGGCCTGCACGATTCTCCTCAACGGGAAACCCGTGCGGTCATGCCTTCTTCTTGCCGTACAGATGCGCGAAGGGGACGAAGTTACTTCGGTGGAAGGCCTGGCCAAGCCAGGCGAGACAAGCGAGATCCAGGAGGCCTTCCTGGAGAAGTATGGCTTCCAATGCGGTTTTTGTACCCCCGGCATGATCCTCACTACCAAGGCCCTGCTGGATGAGAAACCGCAGCCGACCGTGGAGGAGATCAAGGATCAATTTGAGGGGAATTTATGCCGGTGTACCGGTTATCAACAGATTATTGATTCGGTGCAGCGGGCGGCCGAGCTAAGGGCAGGACGACGTTAGTTATGCTTAAAAGAATCAAAGTGGAAGAAGCCGTAGGCCTAAAACTGGCCCACGATATTACCCGGATTGTCCCCGGGAAGTTTAAAGGGGCGGCGTTTCGCCGGGGGCAGGTGGTGCGCAAGAGCGATGTTCCGAAACTTTTGGACCTGGGAAAGAAGCAGGTTTATGTGCTCAAGCTCAAGCGGGGCGAGCTGCACGAAGACGCTGCGGCCCGAAGAATAGCCCGGGCCATTTCCGGCAAGGGCCTTCGCCTCCGGGGTCCAAGGGAGGGAAAGATTGATTTTTTGGCCAGGTCCTTCGGGCTCCTGAAGGTCAACACTGCCGCCCTGGCCAAGATCAACTCCCTCGGGTCCATCATCATCTCCACCCGGCATGATCGAACCAGCGCCCGACCGGGGGAAGTTTTGGCCGGAACGCGGATCATTCCCCTGACGATCCAGGAAAAGAAGATTAAAAAAATAGAAGAAATCTGCCGGAAGGAAGGACCGGTCCTGGAAGTTCGGCCCTTTCAACCCAAGAAGGTGGGCATCGTGGTCACGGGGAGTGAGATCTTGGAAGGGCGAATCAGAGACCGATCCGCTGCCATCGTGAGGCGAAAAGTGGAAGCTTTCGGTTCCAGGGTAGTGAAGGAGGTAGTCGTTACCGATGATGTTCGCCAGATAGCCGACGAGATCCGCAAGATGAAATCAGCGGGCTGCCAGCTTATTGTGGCTACGGGCGGTCTTTCCGTAGATCCGGATGATGTGACCCTTGAGGGCATTCGGAAGTCAGGGGCGGAAGTGGTTTTTTATGGGGTACCCGTTCTCCCGGGCTCAATGTCGGCTTATGCTCGGTTGGGGAAGACCGTCATTCTCGGGGCACCAGCCTGCGTGGTCCACGATCCGGTGACGGCGCTGGACCTATTCCTTCCCCGCGTGTTGGCTGATGACCCCATCCTCCCCCAAGAAGTCTCGCGCCTGGGCCACGGAGGTTTATGCTGGAAATGTTCGGTCTGCCGATACCCGGTATGCCCCATGGGAAAAGGAGTATAGTCCCATGCCCGCCCCAAAGAAGAAACTGAAAGACTTGGTTATCCTGGTCAAAGGGGGAGGAGAGATGGCCACGGGCGTGGCTCATCGCCTGGCCCGTTCCGGTTTCAGGGTTTGCGTAACTGAAATCCCCGAGCCCCTGGCTGTACGCCGCGAGGTGGCCTTTGGCGAGGCCGTCTTTGAAGGGCAAAAAGAAGTAGAAGGCTTGACGGCCAAACGCTCCGCCGGCGGCGAGGAGATCATTCGTGCCTGGGGAAAAGGCGAGATTCCGGTAATCGTGGACCCGCCGGCCGCCATCCGGGAAGAACTGCAACCGGAGGTAGTGGTCGATGCCATCCTGGCCAAGAGGAACACGGGAACCCGCCTCGGCGATGCCCCCCTGGTCATCGGCCTTGGCCCTGGCTTCCGGGCCGGAGAGCATGTCCACATGGTCATTGAAACCAATCGGGGGCACCGGCTGGGGATGGTGCTCGAAGAAGGAGAGGCGGATCCGGACACGGGCATTCCCGGAGAAATTGCCGGGTATACGCTGGAAAGAGTCCTGCGCGCTCCCGCGAGAGGCAGGTTTAGGGGAAGAAGGCAGATCGGCGATCTGGTGGAAAAAGGAGAGGTCGTCGCCGAAGTAGATGGAAATCCCGTCGAAGCCGGGATCGGCGGGATTCTCAGAGGAATCCTGCGCGACGGGATTCAGGTCCAGGAGGGAATGAAAGTGGGCGATGTGGACCCGCGGGGAATCCGGGAGCATTGCTTCACCATCTCGGATAAAGCCCGGGCCATCGGCGGGGGCGTGCTGGAAGCGATTTTGCGAAGATTCAATAAATGATCAACGGATTGAGGGATAAGGATGCAGGACATTTACGAAGAAGTCATGAAAATCAAAGCCGAAGGGAAAAGCGCCGCCTTAGCCACCATCATCGGCACCAAGGGATCAACACCCCGGGAGGTGGGGGCCAAGATGCTCATCCAGGAGGACGGGAAAATCCTGGGGACGATCGGGGGCGGCTGCATGGAGGCTGAAGTCTGGCAGGAAGCCATGAAGGTCATGGCCGAAGAGACCCCGCGAACCATTCATCTTGACCTTACCGGGAAGCAAGCAGAAGAGAGCGGGATGATCTGTGGGGGGGTCATGGATATTTACATCGAACCCCTTGTCCCGACTCCCCGGGTTTTTATCTTTGGCGGGGGGCACATTTCTCTCTTTGTAGCCAGAATGAGCGCGATGGTAGGATTCCAAGTCGTGGTCGTCGATGACCGCCCCCAGTTTGCCAATAAAGAGCGGTTCCCGGAGGCGGAGGAAGTGATCGCGGAAGAATTCCCCTTGGCCCTGCCCAAATTGAAGGTGAATAAAGCCAGCTACATAGTCATCGTAACCCGGGGCCACTCCTATGACCGGGAGGTTTTGGAGTGGGCGGTGGATACGGAGGCCCGATATATTGGCATGATCGGAAGCCGGAAGAAGATCCAGACGGTTTACCAAGGACTGGAAGAGAAAGGCGTCCCCGCGGCAAAATTTAAGCGTGTCCATGCCCCCATCGGGCTTAACATCGGAGCCCTGACCCCGGAGGAGATCGCCGTGGCCATCGTGGCCGAGATGATCTCGGAAAGACGCAAGATCAAGGGAGAAAAATAGGAAAGCGATGTTCCATTCCATCGAAGAAATCCAATCCGCCATGGAAGGGGCCAAATATATTACGGACCGCCCTACGGCAACGGCCCTGTATCTGTCTTTAAAACTGGGGAAGCCCATCCTTGTCGAAGGGGAAGCTGGAGTGGGCAAGACCGAAATTGCCAAGGTCCTGGCCCAGATCCTTCAAACCCGTCTGATCCGTCTGCAGTGTTATGAAGGGCTGGATGTGAATACGGCCCTCTATGAATGGAACTACCCCAAGCAGATCCTCTGGATGAAACAGGCGGAGGTCTGTGAGTCCCCCCGGGAAGCCGTGGGAAAAGAAATTTTCAGTTCCGAGTTCCTGATCCGCCGCCCTCTCCTCGAGGCCATCCGGAACGATTCACCGCAGCCGGTCGTTTTACTCATCGATGAGATCGACCGCTCGGATGAAGAGTTCGAAGCCTTCCTGCTTGAGGTCCTCTCGGACTTTCAGATCACCATCCCGGAGATCGGAACCCTCAAGGCCAAACAGCGGCCGCACGTGATTCTGACCTCCAACCGGACGCGCGAACTGCATGATGCTTTAAAGCGGCGGTGCCTCTATCATTGGATTGATTACCCCTCCCTCGAAAAGGAACGGCGCATCGTTCTGGCCAAGGTGCCCCTCGCCGGAGAGACGCTGGTCAAGCAGGTCTGTTCCTTTATGCAGCGGGTGCGGGAGAAGGATTTTTTCAAGCGCCCGGGGATCGCCGAAACCCTGGACTGGGTCCAGGCTTTGATGGCCCTGGGGAAAAAGGAACTCGACCGGGATGCGGTTCGGGAAACCCTGGGCTGCGTCTTCAAGTATTACGAGGACCTGAAACAGTTTGAGGAATCCGGGGATTTGTTGAGTTCCCTGCCGCTGAAGGACGACCGGACCTGCACCCAGATCCCTTGCGCTTGATCCAGGGGAAGGGAGCTTTCATGCCGAGTTACCGCCCAGGAGAAATTTTTCCCTATCTCCTCCTTTTTGCCCGCCGGTTAAAAGAGAAAGGTCTAAAAATCACGCCCACCCGGGTGATGGATGCTGCGCAAAGCCTGGAGTTTATCGACCTCGCGGCCCGCAGGGATTTCGCCGCGGCCTTGAGGGCGAATTTCGTTTCTTCCAGGGAAGAACAACAAATTTTTAACGGGCTCTTCGAGCAATTCTTCGGGCTATCCCAGGAAGTATTGCCGCAGCAGATCGTTTCCTCAAACGGAGCAGCGGAGGCTGGCGAACTTTCCGGGGACGGGCTCTTTTCCATCTCCCTTGACCAGGAGTCTTCACCGGAAGAAGAGACCGCCGGGGAAAGGAGCCTGCGGAAGGAATACAGCCCGCAGGAAATTTTGATGGCCAAGGACTTCGGCGAATTTTCACGGGAGGATACGGAGATTTTAGAGCGGGAATTCTCCCGGCTTCTTGCCCGGTTGGCCAGAAAAGTGAGCCGCAGACGGGAGCCTGCGGCGAAAGGCCGGATGATGGATTTCCGCCGGACCATCCGCAGAACCGTGCCTTACGGCGGGGAAATTCTGGAATTAGTCAGGCGCCGGCCCAAAAGCAAACCCCTCAAAGTCATCGTGATCTGTGATGTGAGCGGCTCCATGGACGCCTCGACCCGCTTTATTCTGCAATTCTTTTTCGGGATGCAGAAAGTCTTCCGCAAGGGCGAAACTTTTGTTTTCAGCACGCGGTTGACCCGAATCACGGATATTTTAAAACGCAACCGCTGGGCAGAGGCCTTAACGGCCATCAGCCAACGGGTGCAGGACTGGTCGGGGGGAACGCAAATCGGGCAGTGTCTTCGGGTGTTCAACGAACGGTACGCCAAGGGTCTCGCGTCTGGGTCAGCCGTGGTCATCCTGATCAGCGATGGGTGGGACCGGGGCGATCCCGAGTTACTCGACGCCGAGATGAAGAAACTCAAGCGGAAAGCCCGGCGGCTGGTCTGGATGAATCCCCTGGTGGAAACGCCGGAATACCGGCCCATCTGTCAGGGGATGCGCACGGCTTTGCCTTACGTCGATTACTTCTTGCCGGCCAATACCCTCAAGGGTTTAAGGGCCGTGGGGGAAATCCTCGTGACCCAGCCGGTTAGAGGTTGAGGATGATCTCCTCGATTGTCCTCGCCGCTGGAGAATCAAGACGCATGGGGCAGACCAAACAGTTGCTGGCGTGGGAGGGCAAGACCATCCTGCGACAGGTTCTGGAAAACCTCCTCCACTCCCGGCTGGATGAAGTGATTCTCGTGCTGGGGCATGAAGCCGAGAGAATCCTGAAAATGGTAGATACCCGCAAAATCAAGGTGGTGATCAACAAAAATTATAGGAAGGGCATGATCACTTCCATCCAGGAGGGCCTGACGGCCCTTCATGAGCAAACCGAAGCTTTTTTCATCGTCCTGGCCGACCAGCCGGGAATCGGCCCGGAAGTCTTTGACCTGCTGATCGGCGAATTTAAGCGGGCCACCCCTCAGAAAAACATTGTCCTGCCAACCTACCGCGGCCGGCGAGGGCATCCGGCTCTATTCAGTGTGAAGTACCGGGAGGAGGCCTTGCGCTTAAAAGGAGATGTAGGTTTCCGGCAGATTCTCCAAGAGCACCCGGAAGATATCCTGGCGGTCGAAATGGATTCGGATTCCGTTCTGCAAGACATTGACACTCCCGATGACTACCGCAAGCAGTTAGGAGCAAAACCGCCGGGGGAAACCCATGACCTTGATTGAGGCCTTAGCCCTAAAAGATCGCGAGGTCATCAGCTTAGTGGGCGGAGGGGGAAAGACGACCCTCCTGTTTGCCCTGGGCCATGAACTTGCGGCCCATAGAAAGGGAGTCATTCTCACCACGACCACGAAAATCCGGGAGCCGGCAGTTTCTTCTTTTGGCTTTTTTTTGGCCCCGCACCTTTCGGCGATGATGGAATGGATTGGGCAAAACAGGGAACGACACCCTTTTCTGCTGGTTGGACGGGAAAGGCTGGCCAATGGCAAGCTGCAAGGAGTGCCTCCCCAGTGGGTCGATAAAATTTATTCCCTCGAGGGAGTTTCCGTGATCGTGGTCGAAGCCGATGGCGCGGCGGGCCGCCCCCTCAAAGCGCCGCGAGAAGGGGAACCGGTCGTTCCCGATTGTACGACCCTGCTGATCCCTGTTTTGGGGATCGACGGATTGGGCTGTCCCCTGGATGAACATTATGTCTTTCGTTCAGAGATCGCGGCCCGCCTTCTTAACCGGCCAACGGGAAGTATCGTTACAACGGAAATCATCGCCAGCCTGGTTGCCGAAGCCGTTAAAAACCGGCCAAAAGGGGCAATCGTAATCCCTTTCATCAACAAGATAGACCTGACCGATGGACTGGAGAAAGCAAGGAATTTAGCTCAGGTTCTCTTGAGCATGCCCGAACCGAAAATTGAAAGAGTCCTCCTTGGCCAGGCCCGGCACTCTCCCGTAGTAAAGGAAATTTGCTCCCACTCCCCCCGCGTTCGGGATCATAAATATCCTTAATTGGGTAAAAGTTTTAGTGATAGATTCATCTTAAACAAAAATTTAAGAATAGAATTATTCTGGATATAGGAGGTTTATTGATGGGAGAAAAATATTTAGAGGAGAACAAATGGTGGGTGAGCCCGTATAATTTTTTCGATGAGGTTCGAGCCGAGTTCAACCTCCCCAAAAAGGTTGAAATTCATGATGCCACCCTTAGAGACGGCGAGCAAACCCCGGGTGTCGTTTTCCGTAAGGAACATAAGGTTGAAATTGCCCAGATGCTGGATGAAGTGGGGATTGAACGCATTGAGGCGGGGATGCCGGCGGTATCGGATGAGGATTTTGAGGCCATAAAAGAAATCAGCAACCTGCGGCTGAAGGCCAAAATATACGCCTTTGCCAGGGCGGCTACCGTTGACATCGATAAGGCTGTCGATTGCGGTGCGCAGGGAGTTGTTATCGAAATTCCTATTGGATATCCAAAATTAAAGTACCAGTTTGGATGGACTTGGGAGGATGTGGTAAGAAAAAGTGTCGATTGTATCGGTTATGCCAAAAGAAAAAATTTGCATGTGGTTTTTTTCCCTTACGACACCACACGAGCTCGAGACGAAGATTTGACAAACGTGCTCACCCGCATCACGAGAGATTCCCCCCCGGATTCCGTGGGAGTCGTCGACACCACAGGATGCGCCCTGCCGGAGGCCATCAAGTATATGGTTAGAAAGGTAAAGAAGATCACGAAGCTTCCCGTGGAAATTCATACCCACAATGATTTTGGAATGGGGGTAGCCACTGAGCTGGCCGCGGTGACCGCCGGGGCGGAAGTAGTGCACGGCTGCGTCAACGGGCTTGGTGAACGGACCGGAAATGCCGCCGTTGAGGAATTGATGGTTGGCCTTCACCTTCTGTTGGGGTTTGAGACCCATTACAAGTTGGATCGGATTGGACAGCTCTGTCAATTGGTCCGCGATCTTTCCGGAATCCAGCCGGCGGGCAACAAACCGGTGATCGGCGAAGGCAATTATACGAGAGAATCGGGGATCGGGGTTGACCTCGTAATGAAAAATCCTTTGGCCATGTTTGCCACGGCTCCGCAGCTTTTTGGCCGGGAGGGGAAGGTTGTCCTGGGGAAAAAGAGCGGGAAAGCTTCCATTACCTACACCCTGGAGAAATTGGGAATAAAGAATGTCAGCGATGAAGCGGTCGCGGAAATTTTGCAGGAAGTGAAAGCCATGGGCACGGCCAAGCGGGCCTTGCTATCCATGGATGAGTTTAGGGAAATTGTCAGCCGCAGATTAACATGATAAACCGAATAAAGGGGGGGTGAAAGTGAAGCCGTGGCCAACGTGGTCGTCGATGGGGTTTTTACCATCCCCCTCATGAAGAGAACGGGTTACAAACCCCATGTGGCTGAGGCGATCGAGGCCGTGACTTCCACCGGGGGGCAGATCATGCCGCCGGTCATGGGCGCGGCGGCCTTCATCATGGCGGAAATCACCGGCATTCAATACGTGGAAATCATGAAAGCGGCGGCGCTTCCCGCCATCCTCTATTTTTTCTCCCTCTTTGTCATTGTAGATTTGGAGGCGGCCCGGGAAAAAATCGGCAGGGTTTCCTCCTTGGCCGAAGTGCTAAAACTTGCGACCCTTCTTAAAACCAGCGGCGACTTGCTGGCGCCCCTCCCGGTTTTAATTCTATTGGGCGCCCTGGACATAAGCCCGATGAAATCGGTGGTCTGGTCGATTCTCTGCATCCTGTCCCTGGAACTCCTCATTAGCAACCAGCGTTTGGGTCTTCCGACGCCATGGAAATAGGGGTCAGCCTGTTGGGGGAAGTTAGAATTTATACCCCTTCTCCTTAAAGTATTGAATCGCTCCGGCGTGGTAGGGAATTTTCACTTTTCCTATGTTTTCCGGCTTGATGAACTTGGCGGTGGGATGAACCTTCTGCAATTCATCCAGGTGTTCAAAGACGGTTTTCACGATGTGGTAGACCGCTTCCTGGGGAAACTCCCGCTTGGCCGCTACGAGTTTCCAGGCGGCAAAAGAAGGAATATCAGCCTCCAGGGATTTATAGGAGCTTTTGGCAATGGTGTAGGGAATAAAGTAGCTGTACTTCCCGGCGACTTTTTTCAATTCGGCATCGGCAATCGGAATCAGCCGAATGGAGTGCGTTGATTCGATATTCATGATAAAGGGGCTGGGTGCGGCCGTTAAAACGATGGCCGCATCGATGGAGCCGTTGCGCAGGGCCACGGCATTCTCGGCAAAAGAAAGGTACTGGGGCTTAAACTCGGAAAAGGGCATTCCCAGGCCATCAAAGAGCAGCTGGTTGGAGCCCAAAATGCCGCTGCCGGGCGAACCCAACGAAACTTTTTTCCCCTTCAGGTCGGCAAAAGACTTTATGGTAGAATCCTTCAGGACGAGAAACTGGTTCACATTGGGATAGAGAGGAAGAATGGCCTGGAGGTCATATTTCTGGGTAAAAGGCTTCAGGCCTTTCAGGGCCAAGTCGGCAGATTCGGGGGTCAAAAGGGCAATTTCCACCTTTTTACTCTCCATGAGGCGGATATTTTCAATGGCCCCCGAGGTCACTTCGGCCGTCGAGCGCACGCCCAAGTATTTATCCAGCAGCTTACTGATTCCAGCCCCCACAATGTAATAGGTGCCTGCCGTTCCCGCCGTTCCGATGGAGATTTGACTGACGGGCAAGGGAACCTTTGGCTGCTGGGCCAAGCCAGCTCCGGTAAATAGGATTAGGGTTCCGGTGAGAATGAGGCAAATAAAGATTTTTTTCATGGCTATCTCCTCCTTAATTTAATAGTATAGAAACTTCCTTTTTCCTCTCCCTTTTAATCCCCTGGCCGCCTGTCCCCCATTCCCTCGTCCGCTTTTGCTGGAAAGATAGAATTGCTAACCCTATTAGAGAACTTCGGCCTTTGCTCCACTGGCAGCCTGAAATATTGATACACCGCCATCAATGCCACGCCGGTTGATCCGAAAAAACTCACAGCATAGGAAGGATGGATCAGGCTGACCGAACTTACCAGAAGGATAATCCGCCCCCAGGGCGGAACTTTTCCGAACATCCAGCCGATGGTAGCCGTGGACAGGAAGAAAGCTCCGATCATGGCCGTGACGGATACGAAAAGAACTTTGAAAAAGGAACCCTGCATAAGGAGAGCGGTGTCAAAAACAAAAAAATAGGGAAGGAGGAAAGCCGAGAGCGTGAGTTTAAACGCACTGCCACCCGTCTTCCAAAAATCTCCGCCGGAAATCCCTATGGCCGTGCTGACCGCCAGGGCCACCGGGGGGGTGACCATGGAGAGCATCCCGAAATAGAAGATAAAGAAGTGGGCGGCCAGCGGCGGGATACCCAGTTCAACGACCGAAGGAACCGCCAGGACGGCCAGGATAATATAAGCGGGGGTGGTGGGCAGCCCCATTCCCAAAATGATACTGACCACCATCATAACCATCAGAATCAAGATAACATTCTGCCCCACTAAGGCGATCATCATCGAGGACAGCCGCAGGCCTACCCCGGTCAGGTTGACAATGCCGACGATAATCCCCGCCAGGGCGCAAGAAGACATCACCACGATCACGCTCCGGCTGATGGAAGAGAAGGACTCTAAGAATTTATCCCAGTTGAACTGGGACGATCGGTCTACGATGGCGATGGCCAAGCAGGCCATGACGGAAAAGACGGCCACCTTCATGATGTCCCAGCGCACCACCACCATCAAAAAAATCAGAAGCAGAAGGGGAAGAAGTAAATAGCCCTTTTTCCTGATCAATTTCCAGAATCCGGCGACCTGGCCGGGATCTAACCCCTTCAGGCCGGTCCGCAAAGCCTCCAGATGAACGGAGGCAAAGATCGCGCCAAAATAGATGAGGGCCGGGATAATGGCCGCTTTGGCCACTTCTAAGTAAGGAACACGCAGGAATTCGGCCATGACGAAAGCGGCCGCTCCCATCACGGGAGGCATGAGCTGTCCGCCCGTCGAGGCGCTGGCTTCCACTGCCCCGGCGAAATTGGGGTGGTAACCCGTTTTTTTCATCAGAGGGATGGTAAAAGCGCCGGTTGAAGCAACGTTGGCAACGGCGCTCCCGGATATCGTCCCGAAGAGCGCGCTGGAGACCACCGCCACCTTGGCCGGACCTCCCCTGGCCGTGCCCACAGCGGCGTTGGCCAGGTCGATGTAAAATTGACCGGTCCCGGTCAAAGTTAAAAACCCCCCGAAAAGGATGAAGAGGTAAACGAAATCCGTGCTCACACCCAGGGGGATGCCGTAAATCCCCTCCGTTGTCAAATATAACTGATGGATGATCCTTTCGAGGTCGTACCCCCGGTGCTTGAAGATGCCCGGCATATAAGGACCAAAGTAGGCGTAAACGATAAAAAGTAAGCCGATCAGGGGCAAGACCCAACCTGTGGCCCGCCGGGTGATTTCCAGAACCAGCAGAATAGCAACGGCCCCGCATATCAAATCAAGGGTAGAGGGATTGCCGAAGCGGTCCATAATCCCGTCGAATTCGGCGAAGATATAGACAGTGGTGAGAACTCCCAGCAAAGCCAGAAAAAGGTTGCCAGCCGCCATGAACTTGTTTTTTCCCCGCGCGGCCGAAGTAATAAAGACCAGCAGGAAGCCAAAGCCTAAGTGCAGGCTCCTCTGCCACATGGCCGTAAAGACTCCGAATAAGGCGGTATAGAGCTGAAATAGACCCAGAGCCAAGGCAATCAGGGTCAACAGCCGATTCCAGGTCCCTTTATCCCGATCCAACTTTTCTCCTTCCGGGCAACATCTGAGAAAGATTCATTGAGATTGCGGGAATTGTATCCAGGAAAATTTTCTGAGTCAACTAAAAACTCGCTCCTCATTGACCGAAGTAGAAATTTTTCTTGACAACGAAGATGGGCTAATATTAGCCTTGGATACAAATAGATGAAAGCAAGGAGGGGTGCAGTGAAGATCGACGTTTTTAACCACATTATTCCCCGGAAATACTTTGACCGAATGATCAACATTTCCCCGAAGGGAAAAGACATACAAAAGCGAGTCCAGACCATCCCCGCCATGGTGGACCTGGATGAACGATTCCGGATCATGGACCGTTTCCGGGATTATGTGCAGGTCATATGCCTGGCCAATCCACCGCTCGAAGTTTTTGGGCCTCCGCCAATTTCCACGGACATGGCCAAACTCGCCAACGACTCCCTTACTGAATTGGTCAGGAAATATCCGGATCGTTTCCCCGGCTTCATTGCCTCCTTGCCGATGAACGATCCTGAAGGGCTGCTGATCGAGGCCGAACGAGCGGTCAAGAACCTGGGGGCGGTGGGAGTTCAGGTGTATAGCAATGTCTTAGGGCGGCCGCTGGATAAGCCGGAGACGATGGACCTCTTTGACCTGATGGCCAAACTCGACCGCCCCATCTGGATCCATCCAGCCCGGGGGGCTGATTTCCCCGACTATAAGAGTGAGCTCAAGAGCCATTATGAGATTTGGTTCATCTTCGGTTGGCCTTATGAAACCAGCGTAGCCATGGCCCACTTGGTCTTCGCCGGGCTCTTTGACCGGCACCCCAACATCAAAATCATCACCCACCATATGGGCGGGATGATCCCCTATTTCGAGGGGCGGGTGGGGCCCGGATGGGATCAATTGGGGACGAGGACCTCGGATGAGGATTATACCCTTCTTTTACAAAAGCTGAAGAAAAGGCCTCTGGACTACTTCCGTATGTTCTACGCCGATACCGCGCTTTTTGGCGCGCGCGAGGCAACGGTATGCGGTTTAAAATTCTTCGGTGTAGAGAGAACCCTTTTTGCCTCCGATTGCCCGTTTGACCCGGAGAAAGGCCCGGGATATATCCGCTCCACGATTGAAGTTATAGACAGTTTAGATATTACTCCTGAGCAACGCCAGGCCATATACGAAGGCAATGCCCGAAGACTTTTGCGGTTAAAGTAGGGGAAAATGGGGCATGACGCTGAGCTGTAAAGGATATAATCCATAGGGAGGATTGGTTGATGGAATTGGGAGAGAGGGGAAGAATCGGAATCATTCTGCCATCGGTAAACACCGTGGCCGAACCGGAAATCTACGACATTCTACCGTCGGGCGTAACCGCCCATACGGCCAGAATGGACCTTCCCGTGGACATCAGCAGCGAAGAAAGTTTTGTTCGCATGTGCGATGTCGGTTGCAGCAACGGAGAACAGGCCGCCCGGGAATTGGCCACCGCCAGAGTGGACATTCTGGCCTTTACCTTCACGGCCGGCAGTTTTTTCCGCGGCGCCGGGTGGGATGAGGAGCTTGCCCGAAGGATGGAGAAGGCCGGGGGTGCCCCTTGCGTGGTCACTTCCAGCGCTTCTGTGGAAGCCCTGAAACAGTTGGGCCTCAAACGGATCGCCGTGGGGTCTCCTTACGCTGTGGCCAACAGGCTTCTCCGGAATTATTTAGAGCAGCGGGGGATGGTGGTAACCAGGATCGAAGGTCTGGTTCTCCCCACCGCCGTTCATGTGGGCCGCCAGCCTTTGATGAAATTCGAAGAGTTGGTGCGGGCCGTGAACACTCCCGACGCCGAGGGAATTTTTATTTCCTGCACCAATTTTGCCACTCTGGCCAAGGTCGAGGCCTTAGAGAAAGAAGTCGGCAAACCCGTGGTCACCGCCAACCAGGCCACTTTCTGGTCCGCCTTGCGGAGACTGGGGATCAAAGATCAGTGGAGCGGTTCAGGAAAGCTCTTTAGAGATTGCTGATTTCAATTTTCTCTCAGCAGACGGCCAAACCCCGCAATTTTATCAACGATTCCCAGGCGGCGGAGCGCAGCCCAGAAGGTGGCCTGGTTGGCCGTGATGATCAACTTGCCCAGGGATTTTTCCAGATCCTCCAGGGCGGCAAGAGTGGGGAAGTTGGTGCAGGCGACCAGGATGGCCTCAGCCTCGGCAACATCGGCCCGCTGCACTAAGTTCCTAAAAGTTGCCGTTTTCTGGCGACCTTCCTCCTGGGCCGTGGAAAGCTTGAGCCCTTCCATGCGGATGACTTCGATCCCCTTTTCCTCGACAAATTTCCTCAATAGATCATTGGCAATGGCGTAAGGAGAAACAATCGCGATTTTTCTTACGCCGTAGGCCTTCAAGGCCTCGACCGCCGCAGTCGAAGTCGCCACGCAGGGAGCCCCGCCCGCGGTGGCGATTCGCCCGGAGATTTCTTCATCCCATCCCGCTCCCCGGAAAAAACTCCCGGCCGTGAAGGCAAAGGCATAGGCATCCACTTTGGCCGTGGCCAGCTCCCTTACCGCCTTCTCCGCATTCTGGCAGCCGGCCTCGCACATTTGAATAAAGGCTTCGAGAGTGGAGATGTCGGCGGGGATGAGTACGCGGGCGACATGAACCGTGACGCCCTCGGGTCTCATCCGGTTCATCTCCGGCTCAGCGACGGTGTTCACGGAGGGAAGAATAAGGCCGATTCGGCCCCTGGACCCCAATTCGGGCATAGTATCCTCTTTATAGTAGTCTTTCCGCCGCTAAATGAGGGGGAAAGGAATCCCGTACTACTAACGTTCAAACTCTTTAAATTTTGTTAAGCAAAATTGATTTGGAAACAAGCCGCTGAAATCCCCCCTAACCCCCCTTTGCCAAAGGGGGGGAGGGGGGATTTCT
>CAZIDC010000017.1:0-15860 GCA_964537885.1 uncultured Syntrophaceae bacterium
AGAAAAAAAGGGGGGATAGGATGTTCTGGTGGGTTCGATTCATCATTTTCTCCGGCATATCCCTCTTCTTTCTGGAGTTTGGAATCGAGGAAATGATCCGGGCCTATCAGGTTAAACATCCCGGTGAATTTCTCGCATCATTTTTTTCTTCGAGTTTCATCATCCTGATCAGCGGAACCCTTTTCGTGGCTTTTATCTGGAGGATGGTTTCGCATTTCAAGGAAGGGAAAGAGCCCTAAGGAGGCAACGATGGGGGAAGTCAAGTTTGATTTTAGTGGAAAAGTAGCCATGGTTACCGGCGGCGGCCGGGGAATCGGCCGGGCCATTGCTCTAAGTCTGGCCGGAGCCGGGGCCTCGGTTGCCGTTAGCAGCCGAACCCAGAAGGAGATTGACGCCGTCGCTGAAGAAATCCGCAGGATGGGCGGAAAAGCCCTGGCCGTGGCCGCGGACCTGACGGTCAACGAACAGTTGGAAAACCTGGTGACCGCTACGGTTGTGGAATTCGGGAAGATTGACATTCTGGTGAACAATGCGGCCCGCAGTTTCTTGCGCAGCCTCCTCGACCTCAGGGAGGATGGCTGGGATAAGGTCTTTAACACCAACGTCAAGGCGGTCTGGCTTTTAAGCCGCCTCGTCGCCCGGAAGATGATCGAGCAAAAAAGCGGCCGGATCATCAACATCACTACCGTGGGCGCCGAGAAGGCCGAACTCGGCATGGCCGCTTACGGTTGCAGCAAAGCCGCGCTTAAAATGCTCACCCGCTGCATGGCCCGCGAATGGGCTCAATACGGAATCAACGTCAACGCGGTGGGCCCGGGCCTGACCCGGACCGACTTCAGCAAGCCCATCTGGTCCAACCCCGAGGTAGCCAAACGCGTGTCCGCCATGATCCCCAAGGGACGCCTGGCCGAACCGGAAGAGATCGTCGGCTCAGTTCTATTCTTGGCGTCGGATGCGGCCGGTTTTATCACCGGTCATTCCATCTACGTCGATGGAGGAACGCTGACTACATGAAAAAAAGTTCGGCGTAAAGAGCAAATAGCCCCAACTCTTTGGCAAATTCCCTTTGACATTTTTGCATAACCCATTAAAATCAATCTCAACCTGTCGGCCAACGGAAACGGCCAGAGACGGCAGCCGGGATGAAAAAACCAGAGGGAAGAACAGGCAGGAGAATCAAAGTCATCCGGCCCCTCTTAGGGGAAAAGCCAAGGCCCACCTCCGAGTCTTTAGAGCGCCTGCGGCAGGTGGCTGACGAGAAAGGATGGATTAAGAAAAAAGTTGAACGCTGATTCCTTTATTTACATACCTGGAGGCCAAGAATGAACTTTCCCAAAGAGCTGAAGTATTCGAAGGATCATGAATGGGCGAGGTTGGAGCAGGAATTCGTTGTCGTCGGCATTACGGATTATGCCCAGGATAAACTCGGGTCCATTGTCTTCGTGGAATTGCCCTCCCCCGAAAAATCCTTCAAGAAAGGGGAAACCCTGGTCACCGTTGATTCAGTGAAGGCCGTGGCCGAGGTGTATGCTCCGGTAGGCGGGAGGGTGGAAGCCGTGAATGAATCGCTGCGGGACACTCCGGAATGGATCAATCGGGATTCTTACGGGGAAGGCTGGATGGTGAAGTTGAAAGTCGCCGACCCCGGGGAGATGGGCAGCCTTCTTACTGCGGAAGCTTACGAAGCTTTTGTTCGGGAAGAGGAAGCGAAAGGATAAAAAATGCGTTACATTCCCAATGCCCTGGGCGATGGGGAGGAAATGCTCCGGACCATCGGCCTTAAGGATCTGGGAGAGTTAACGGCCATCCTACCTGAATCCCTTCGCTTGGGAAAACCCCTGGACCTTCCCCGGCCCCTGGCGGAGATGGAGCTTGTCCATCATCTCCGTTCTCTCAGTGAAGGAAGAACCCCGGGCCAACGAATAATCTCTTTTCTGGGTGCGGGAGCCTACGACCATTATATCCCGGCCGTGGTGGACCATATTCTCCGGCGGTCGGAGTTCTACACCGCCTACACCCCCTACCAGCCGGAGATCAGCCAGGGAACGCTCCAGGCCATCTTTGAGTTTCAGACCCTCATCTGCCAGCTTACCGGCATGGACGTAGCCAATGCCTCGGTCTACGACGGGGCTTCGGCTGTTGCCGAGGGTGTACTCATGGCTCTGCGCATCAAAGGCAGGAAAAAAGGCCTTTTAGCCAGGGCCGTCCATCCTGAATCCCGGCAGGTAACTCGCACCTACACTCATCCCCTGGAATTCGATTTAAAAGAAATTCCCTTCACCGATGACGGCACAACGGATATGAACGCCTTACAACGGGAGGTTGATGAAGAGACCTGCGCCGTGGTCCTTCAGCAACCCAACTTTTTCGGCTGTTTGGAAGACGTGGAAAAGGCCGCCGGGATGGCCCATGCCCGCGGGGCCCTTTTGATTGTCGCTGTGACCGAACCCCTGTCTTTGGCCCTCCTTCAACCCCCGGGCCTCCAGGGGGCGGACATCGTCGTCGGGGAAGGCCAGAGTTTCGGGAATCCATTAAATTTCGGGGGGCCATACGTTGGCTTCTTCGCCAGCAAGGAAAGTTTTATCCGTTCCCTGCCCGGCCGGCTCGTGGGGGAAACAGTGGATCGCCAAGGCCGGCGGGGTTTCGTCCTGGCCGTAGCTACGCGGGAGCAACATATCCGCAGGGAGAAAGCCACCTCCAATATTTGCACCAACCAAGCCTTATGCGCCCTGGCCGTATCGATCTACCTCACCACGATGGGCAAGCACGGGCTGCGGGAACTGGCGGAGATGAACCTGAGCAAGGGCGAGTACGCCAAAAAAAAACTTAGCCAGGTTGGCCGCCTGCGGTTTGCGGCGCCCACCTTCAACGAATTCACCATCAGCCTGGATGATAATTCTTCAATCATCCTGCCATCCCTGCTAAAAGAGGGGTTCATCGGGGGACTTCCCTTGAAGCGCTTCTATCCGGAAATGGAGAGAGAAATCCTGGTTTGCGTCACGGAGAAACATTCCAGGGAAGAGATCGATCGCCTCGCTGCAATCCTGGCGGCACATCGGAGAGGTTCGCGATGAAAGAAGAATGGCCGGGGGAATGCGGGCTCGTCCTGAATGAGCCGTTGATCTTCGAACGCGGAGCTAAGGGAAGAACAGGATATTCCCTGCCCGCCCTGGATGTCGAACGGGCCAACCCGGAAAATATCTGGCCCCGGAAATGGGTCCGTAAAGATCTAAATGGGTTCCCGGAGGTAAGCGAGGTAGAAGTTGTCCGCCATTTCACCCGTCTTTCTCAATGGAACTATGGGGTGGATGCCGGATTTTATCCGTTGGGCTCCTGCACGATGAAATACAACCCTAAAGTAAATGAAGAGTTGGCCCGTCTTCCCGGCTTTACCGGCGCTCACCCCTACCAGCCAGAGGAAATTGTTCAAGGAGCCCTAACCCTGATGCACGATCTTGAACTCTTTCTCTGCGAAATCAGCGGCATGGACCGGGTAACCCTCCAGCCCTCTGCCGGCGCCCAGGGAGAACTCGCCGGTATGCTTATGATCCGGGCCTATCTAATTGACCAGGGGAACCCGCGGAAAAAAGTCTTAGTCCCGGACACAGCCCACGGAACCAACCCGGCCAGCTCGGGTCTTTGCGGGTACCAGGTCGTTCAGGTGCAATCCAATGAACGAGGCGTCCTCTATCCCCAGGAAATCGAAGAAAAAATGGATGAGGATGTGGCCGCCATCATGATCACCAACCCCAACACCCTCGGCCTTTTTGAAGAAAATATCTGCCAGGTGGTTGAGATTGTCCACGGCCAAGGCGGCCAGGTATACTGCGACGGGGCCAACCTGAACGCCCTTATGGGTTTGAGCCGCCTGGGAGATATGGGAGTGGATGTGCTGCACTTCAACCTCCATAAAACTTTTTCCACCCCTCACGGCGGAGGAGGTCCGGGGTCCGGGCCGGTTGGGGTGAAAGCCCACTTAGCCGACTATCTACCCATCCCTACCCTCAAGGAGGATGGAGAGGTCTTCCGTTTCGACTACGACCGGCCCAAATCCATCGGCAAAGTCCGGTCCTTTTACGGAAACTTTGGTGTTCTGGTCCGGGCCTACGCTTATATTCTATCGATGGGCGCCGCCGGGCTTAAAAGAGCCAGCCTGGTCGCTCTGCTCAACGCCAATTACATCCGCGTTAGGTTGAAAGAATATTATCATCTCCCTTACGACTTCCCCTGCATGCACGAGTGCGTTTTCAGCGACCGGCTGCAGAATAAATTCGGGGTTTCGGCTCTGGATATTGCCAAACGATTGATGGACTATGGATTCCATCCGCCCACCATTTATTTCCCCCTGGTTGTCCATGGCGCCTTGATGATCGAGCCCACGGAAAGCGAATCCAAGGAGACCCTCGACCAGTTCATCGAAGCGATGGTGCGGATTGCCAAAGAGGCGGAGACCGACCCCGGACTGCTCCGCGAGGCCCCCCATAAAACCAAGGTCTCCCGCCTGGATGAAGTGCTGGCCAACCGGAAGCCGAAGCTTAGGTGGAAACCCTGAGGGGGAAAGAAAGCGAGGAAAGGATGCCGACTAAGGAAGATTTGAAAAAACGTGTGATTGAAGCCATTGAGAAGCGGGCTGGGGAACTTCATTCCCTCGGCGAGACCATCCTGCATAATCCCGAGTTAGGGTTCAAGGAGGTTAAAACCTCTGCCCTCGTGGATGAAAAATTTCGATCCCTCGGGTTGTCCAGTCAAAAAGGGCTGGCGCTGACAGGGGTAAAAGCCGACATTCCCGGCAGGTCCAGGAAATTTCATCTGGCCATCATGGGAGAACTGGATTCCATTCTCATCCCTTCGCATCCCTTTGCCGATCCGCAAACGGGCGCTGCTCACGCCTGCGGCCACAACGCCAGCATCACCGGAATGATCGGGGCGGGAATGGGGCTCTTAGATTCGGGCGTAATGGACGAACTCGACGGCGGTGTAACCCTTATGGCGGTCCCGGCTGAAGAGCTGGTGGAACTCGAATACCGGAATAAACTCCGGAAAGAAGGAAAGATTGCTTTCCTGGCCGGGAAACAGGAATTTATCCGCCTGGGAGCTATGGACGGAATTGATATAACTTTGATGTTTCACCTGCAGGAGGCCGATCCCGTCAAGAAAGTCTTTGTGGGAGGTACTTTGAATGGCTGCTTAGCCAAGTTCATCCGTTACCAGGGCAAAGAATCCCACGCCGGCGGAGCTCCCCATTTCGGGATCAACGCCCTAAACGCCGCCATGCTCGGGATGATGGGCATTCATGCCCAGCGGGAAACTTTCCGGGATGAGGACTGCATCCGGGTTCATCCCATCATCACCCGGGGCGGCGACTTAGTCAACGTGGTTCCGGCCGATGTGCGCATTGAAACTTTCGTCCGCGGCCGGAGCGTGGAGGCGATGCAGGATGCCAACAAAAAAGTCAACCGCGCCCTCCAAGCCGGAGCCATGGCCATCGGAGCCGAGGTCGAAATCACCGACCTCCCCGGCTACCTGCCCTTTCTGAAAGACGACCGCCTGGATAACCTCTTCGCTGCCAACATGGCCGCCCTTCTGGGGGCTGATGCCGTCGGTCAAACCGGGCATCAGACCGCCTCCACCGACCTGGGCGACATCAGCCATCTCATGCCCGCCCTCCAACCGTTTATTAAAGCCGGCAAAGGAAATCTTCATACGGATGGGTTTGTTGTCTGCGACCCCCGCTTAGCCTACGTGGATTCGGCCAAAGGACTGGCTTTAACCGCCGTGGATCTGCTCTGGGACGGGGCCCGAGAGGGGCTGGCCATTAAGGATAGTTATCGGGCGAAATATAAGAAAGAAGAATACCTTAAACTCTGGGAGCAGCTCATTCAGAAAACCTAACCTGACCTTGATTTAGAAGTTCGAGACCGTCAATGCGAAAAAATTTATTAGAACGCAGATTTTCGCAGATAACCGCAGATAGTTATTTTCTTCGGACCGTTTAGCTTTTTGAAAAGACCCTTTTCCCGTATGCCGTCATTCCCGTGAAAACGGGAATTCATGAATAATAATAAACCTGTCCTCCTGGGACGGACTGCTGCCGCAGGAACGACAAACTTGTTTGACCGCTTTATTCGCTGGTCTATTCAAAGCGGTAAATTGTTACATTGTTTTATCCTAAAAATCTGTGTTCATCTGTGTCCAATAAAGAAATTCCTATGCAATCAAATTCTAATCAAGAGAGCTTTTTGCAAAAGTCCTTAATTTACCCTTCGACAGGCTCAGGGTGAACGGGCTTAGGTTGAAATTATTTAGTTTTTCCGTTCGTGGTGAGCTTGTCGAACCACAAAAAAATACTTTGGCAAGAGGCTCAAGATTGTGGATTTTAACTCCTCATTCCGCAATCTACAATATCCAGGAGGGAATCAAAATGGCCGAAGAAAAAAGAGTCGGGGATCGGGTGGTGGGTACGATTAAGGGTGTGAAAGGCCACTGCAACGCCGGCCACAAGGTCGGGGACCGGATGGAATTGAGCGGGCATAATACCGGCGGGCTTTGCGGCTTTTTCTATCATGACGCTTTTCCGTATGTCATCATGCTTCAATTCGGCGGCGGATTCCCGGTGGCCTGGGGAGGACCCGATGTTGTCGAATTGGAGTGCATGGATCGGGCGAATGCGGTTAAAATGGAGCTGAAGAGAGTCAAAGATTAACGGACTTCTTCCTCCTTCTTGACTAAGAACGGGCCGTGTGTTATGGAGTCTCATCCGAGCGGGTACAATAGAGAAAGGGAGGTAACAAGATGATTGCGGTTATTGCCAAGATACCCATTAAAGAAGGAAAAGTTGAAGAAGCCATTGATGCTTTTAAGGAGCTCATGGTTCAGGTCGCAAAAGAAGAAGGAACTTTAATGTATACCATGAACAGAGCTCAATCCAATTCCAACACCCTAATGATCATGGAGCGTTACCAAGACAAGGCCGCCTTGGATGTACACTCCTCCACGCCTTATTTCAAAGCCTTTTTTGCCAAAAGTCGAGAGTTTATAGGTGGAAAGCCCGAGATAACCGTGCTGGAGGAAATACACTCGATCTAATCTATCATTTCCTCCTTCCATCGTGCTGAATGGCCGGGAGAAACCTCTACCTGGGGCCGGACCCAGGTAATCGATTGCAATTCAACTATTATGTGCTGTAAAAAGCAGAACCCCATCTTATTTTAAGAAATGGGGTTCTGCTTCTGCATTCCATGTAACCCTCCATCAAGGGTTTGGATAAAGCCAAGGGGAAAAATAAAAGGCGCGAAGGCTTTTGTTTCTATTCCGTATCCTTCAAAATTTTTTCGAATGTTTCCAGAAACCCCTTCTCTTGAACCGCTGAATCGAATTCTTTCAGCCAGCGCCTGATATACGCCACACCGATTCCTGGATTCTTCAGGATCAGGGTCCTCACATCCTCGAGATCTCGGGGTCGGCCTGCAAAAATCTTGTGCAGGATGAGATCCTCTGGGGAAGCGAAACAGACTTCCTGGCCGGAAAGAATTATGCTCTTTGCCCTTCCAATGGCCTGTGTTTCATAGGGAGTGAAGGAGAAGATGAAATCAATCCGTATTCCAGTACTTTTCTCGAGGAGAGGCAGGACCATCGTTTTTTGGACAAATGAAGGGATATCTTCAGGGAGGGGCGTCAAAGAGAGTTCTTCGGCCATCGCCAGCAGTTCATCGAGACGATCGATATTGACCCCAAGGGTTATATCGATGTCTTTGGTCAGCCGGGGCTCACCATACAACAGCACTGCCTGTCCGCCGATGATCATGTACGGCAGATTGCGCCTGGAAAGGCCAGCGGCTATTCGGGCAAGGAGTTCTTCAAACAATTGAGTACCCTGGCGAGTTCGATATCCACTTCAATGCCGCCCAGGGGGTCGGAAAGAGGGAGGATCCCCAGGGTGATTCCTTCTTTCCACATCGATTCAAATAGCTGGAGTGCTTCCCGGAAAGAGAGTTGAGAACCCCTCTTCATCAGGTCATCTTCAAAACGCCTCAAGGTATGCGCATCCCGGATCATTGCTCTCTCCCTTCGCACGAATTGCCGATGAAGAGTTGGTCATCTGTATGCTGATGAGAGAAGTAATTGCCCAGATCATATGGAAAATTAATTTGAAAATCAAGGAAAAACGCAACATCGCGATTTCGTCCAACGAAGCCTGAAAGCGGGGAGAAGGATCTATGGCCGCATCCCCCGTTTTTTCGGTCCCAGTTCGCTGGGAAGCAATCGATAGGCGGTCTCGGCCCATTCGCAGAGGTACGGCCTTGTGTCCCGCGGATCGATGATCTCCTCGATCCCGAACATCTCGGCCGTAAGAAAGGGTGAGGTCACCTTGGATAAACGCCCCTCGATCTCCTCCCTCAAGGCCTGCGGGTTTTCCGCCGCTTCAATCTGGCGTCTGTAGGCCGCTTGAACGCCCCCTTCGATTGGAAGGGATCCCCAATCCCCCGAAGGCCAGGCGTAACGCAAGTTCAGGCGGGAGTGGTTACCGTGGGCCGCTCCGGCTACTCCGAAGACCCGTCTAAGGATTACGGAACACCAGGGGACTGAGGCCTGGTACACGGCAAAAATATAGCGCGCGCCGAAGCGGATGGTTGCCTGTTTTTCCGCCTCCACGCCGATCATAAAGCCCGGATTGTCTACAAAATGAACCACCGGTAGATGAAACGTGTCGCACATATCGATAAAGCGAACCATCTTGTCAGCCGAATGGGCGGTGATTGCTCCTCCGTAGAACTTTGGGTCGTTGGCCAGGACCCCGACCGGCCGCCCTAACAGGCGACCCAGACCGGTAACCACCGAACGTCCGTGTTTTCCCCCGATCTCGAAAAAAGACCCTTCATCAAAAACCAAGGTTAGGATGCGCCGTACCGAATACGGGTGACGTTTGTTCTTGGGAATGATGCGGATCAACTCTTCCTCGCGCCGATCGGGTGGGTCGGTTGGATCCTTTAGGGGTGGCACCTCGTAGACCGAATTCGGCATATAGGAGAGAAAACGCCGGATATGCTCGAAAGCCTCTTCTTCGGAGGCAACCTCGTTGTCCACTGCGCCAAATCCACGGGTATGGATGTGGGAACCGCCGAGCTCTTCCTTGTCGACTTTCTGGCCGAGGGCCGGTTCTACAACCGGGGGCCCGGCTACAAAGAGCTGGGCCGTTTTTTTGGGCATGACCGAAAAATGGGAAAAGACAACCCGGGCCGCCCCAAGCCCGGCCACCGATCCAAGAGCCGCACTCATAACCGGCACGGTGGAAAGGAGTTCTTCCATAATCTCCATGGCGGGATTGGCCGGGACATAGGTGCGGTCCATCTTCTCCAGAAATTTAACGCTCCCGCCTCCGCCGGTCCCGTCCACGAGACGGATCATGGGCAGACGGAGATCGAGGGCCATCCGCTCGGCATAAGGTGCCTTTCGTCCGATCGCGGCGTCGGCCGCCCCTCCGCGGATGGTAAAGTCGTCACCGCCCACCACCACTCTGCGGTTATCAATCCTTCCCGTCCCCAAGATAAAGTTCGAAGGAAATAGCTTGACGATACGGTCTCCTTCCAAAGTAGGGACCCCGGTGATTGCGCCGGTCTCGTGGAAACTTCCTTTGTCTAACAGCTTGTCGATCCGCTCCCGAACGTTCAACCGACCGGCAGCGCGATGGCGCGCCAAATTCTCCGGCCCACCCATCTGAGAAGAGAGGGACCCACGGAGGCGAAGTTCCTCGACCTCGGGCAGCCAGCCCTTATCAGAATCATCCTTTACATTGCCCATGTTATCCTCCCCGTTGCAGTGCCTTAAATATAATAGGGCGCGGATTTACGCAGATCATTATACATAGATGTCATGGATAAAAGTCAACATCCCCGCAAAAAATCATATCTTTTTATCCTGGCTTTTTATATGATTTCTGTTATGACTTCGCCCAAAGATTCTTCGTTCCCTCTGATGCTTCTTTTCCTTCTCGTAGTGATCTTTTATCTGAACTTTGTGGCCCGCGTCGTCCTGGCGCCGCTGCTCCCCGTGATCGAGAGGGAACTCAACCTGAGCCACGGACAAGCCGGATCTCTATTCTTTTTTATCGCCGCCGGCTACGGAATCGGGCTTTTGATCTCGGGGTTCGTATCGGCCTTCCTGAATCACCGCCGTACAATCACCTTATCCATCATGATGGTTGGAGTAGCGATGCTGGCCGTATCCCGTGCCACCTCCATCACGGGAGTCCATGGCGCGCTGATGCTTGCCGGCATTTCTGCCGGGTTTTACCTCCCCTCAGGAATTGCCGTCCTCACCGAATCGATCCGTAAGGAACATTGGGGGAAGGCAATGGCCATTCACGAATTGGCCCCCAATTTGGGCTTTATTACTTCGCCGCTATTGTCCGAAATTTTTCTAAGATTTCTTTCCTGGCGCGGGGGCCTTGCCTTAGTGGGTGTTGTTTCCATCCTGATGGGGGTTTTTTTCTTGTTTTTTGGCCGGGGAGGAAAGCAGAAGGGAGAATCGCCCAGTTTTAAATCGATTCGACAGATTGCGCAAAATTCTTCCTTCTGGATTATGACCGTCCTGTTCATTGTCTCCATTGGGTCGAGTTTGGGTCTTTATACGATGATGCCCCTTTTTCTTGTGAATGAAATAGGGATGGACCGGGGGTGGGCGAACACTCTCATCGGGCTTTCCAGAGTTTTCGGAATCGTGGTCCTTTTCATTTCGGGCATGATCACCGACCGGGTCGGTCCCAAAAACGCCATGACTCTATTCCTTGCCACCACCGGAGTGTTCACTTTTCTCTTCGGCTTTTTGCGGGGTGCGCTCATAACCCCCATTCTATTATTCTTCCAGGCCGCCTCCACGGCGTGTTTATTCCCAGTGGGCTTTACGGTCATGGCCCTGATTTTTCCTTCTCACCTGAGGAGCATCGGAGTGTCGTTGGTTATCTTCATCGGGTTTATTATCGGAGGAGGAATGATTCCTACGGGCATCGGCTATTGCGCAGAAGCGTTCTCTTTCTCTTCCGGCTTCTCCCTCTTGGGCATCTTTTTCCTTGCCTTGCTACCCCTCTTCGTCCGCATCGGAAACCGCCTGGAAGTGTCGGGGGAAAAAGAGAAAAGCCATTAAGTCACTTTGTCATTGGGTCATTGAGTTATTGGGTTATTGGGTCATTAAGTTACTGGATCGTTATCTCACCTTACGCCTTGCGCCTTGCGCCTCACGCCTTACGATTAATTTTTTGGTGGCCAGGTGGGTCTTGCTGAAAGGAAACGGGCTTTCAACCCCTCAACGTTAAACTCTTTGGACTTGCAAAAGTCGATGACCGGCCGCTCCCAGTCCTCAACTAACTGGGCAGCTTTGGGAACGTCTCTGGCAATCTCCAGAGGGATGGAGATGACCCCGTGCTTATCGCCCATGATCAGGTCCCCCGGTTTGACAACCAGCCCACCCACTTTAACCGGAACCCCCACGTCCACTAAGTGAACATAAGCATGGGAGACGGTTATGCAACTGGAGAAAAAATGGAACCCCGCCTCCCTTACTTCATCCAGGTCCCGGACCGAACCGTCCGTAACCGTACCCACACACCCCAGAGCCTTGTGGATATTGCCGTTCACTTCTCCCCAAAAGGACCCTACCACGGGATGATCGATATCGTGGATCACAGCCACTCTGGGCGCTGGAATTTTTTGCATCTCCGCCCACCATTCCGGGGGCTGAACTCGCCGGCCCTCGGGAGAGTCGGCGGTGATAACGGCTGTGACCGCATAACCGATCATGGGACCCAGATCGGGGAAAACGCATTTGATCTCCGGGTCCATGAATCCTTCGTTCCGCGGCTTGATGTTGAAGAGTTCAACGGCATTGGCAATGGCGCAGGTCGGCCATTGGCGCAGCGCCTCCAGTTCTTCAGCCTTCAGGTAGGGCGGCATGGTGACCTCCTCATTTCTTAAAATATGGTACCAGAATTATTTAGGTGCCAGCTTACTGAATCGATCCCGTGGAGTCAATAAAAATTAGGAGCTTCTTGGCTAAGGTTAATTTGCTGGTTTTGACTTGTTTAGATTTTTTAAGTATTATTGAAATAATCTCTCTTCCCTTAAGCCAATAGCTAAATGTAGTTTTTTGTTTTCTTTTGGTTGCGGCCATGCCGCACCATGATTCATCCCATTTGATTCCGGCTATGCCGGGTTAGGAGGAATGGATGGCCACTCTTTTTGATCCTCTGCTGATTAAGGGGATTGAGCTCAAGAATCGCATTGTCTTCGCGCCTCTGGTGACGAACTTCGGTCTGCGGAACGAGAAAGCCCTTCATTATTTTGCCGAGCGGGCCAGGGGAGGAGCGGGATTGATCATCGTCCATGGAACGCCGGTGGACCTGTTTTTTAAAGACCGGGTGGTCAGGGACCTGGAGCCCCTGGTGAAAAAGGTTCATGAACAGGGGGCCAAAATTGCCATCCAGCTCTGGCACGGGAACGAGTTGAACGGGCAGGCGGTTGCCCCTTCCGCCCGTCCATCTTTCCGCCAGATCCACCGGGAGGAAATCCGGATCGTTGTGGATAAATTCGCGGTGGCCGCAAGAAAATGCCGCGAGGCTGGATTTGATGGTGCTGAAGTTCACGGAGCCCACGGTTATTTCATCAATCAATTTTTCTCACCCTTAACCAACCAAAGAACCGATGAATACGGGGGGAATACCGAAAAACGAATGCTTCTCGCTCTGGAACTTATTGTAGCCATGCGGGAGGCGGCAGGTGAAAAATTTCTTTTGATCTACCGCCATAGCGCCATAGACGGGCTGCCCGGAGGAACCTCCATCGATGAAAGCGGGCGTCTGGCCAGGGCTCTGGAGAATCACTGGCTGGATATATTCGATGTCTCCGCCGGTTTCGGCCAGGAGAGTTCGCTTTCCATTCCGGACGCTTCGGCCCCCTCAGGGACCCACGCCGACTTGGCCGGCCGGATCAAGGCTGAAATCTCCATCCCGGTGATTGCCGTCGGCCGGATTCAATCCCGGGCAGCGGCTGAACGGATTCTAACCGAAGGAAAAGCCGACCTGGTTGCCCTCGGCAGACAGTTACTGGCCGATCCTTTCTGGCCGAAGAAGGTGCAGGAAGGCCGGGAAGGCGAGGTTGTTCTCTGCAACTACTGCAATACCTGCACGGAAGAGATGCGCGCCGGCAGGCCCATTATTTGCGCGCAAAACCCGCACCTGGGCCTGGAAGGATCTTAAACCTTATTCACTTCAAAAGAATTTCTGGAGATTTTTTAAATTGCATGGACGGTCGAATTACCATAATCGGGGGGGGCCTGGCCGGATGCGAGGCGGCGTGGCAGGCCGCTAAACGGGGGACTTCTGTTCTCCTCTATGAGATGAAACCCCATCGTTTTTCCCCGGCCCATGTTTCCCCTCTCCTGGCTGAACTAGTCTGCAGCAATTCCCTGCGTTCCAACTCCCTTGACAACGCCGTTGGCTTGCTGAAGGAAGAAATGCGCCGACTGGATTCGTTGATCATGACCGCAGCGGAAGAGACCCGCGTTCCGGCGGGTGATGCCCTCGCCGTGGACCGGCAGGCCTTTGCCGCTAAAATTACTGACCTTCTGCAAAGGACTGAGCGAGTGAAAATCTTGCGGGAAGAAATAATTCAAATCCCCGCGGAAGGGATCGTGGTTATTGCTTCGGGGCCCTTGACTTCCCCGGCCCTCACTGAGTCGGTGAAAGGGCTGACGGGAGAAAAGGATCTTTACTTTTATGACGCCATTGCGCCCATCGTCGATGGGGACAGCTTGAACCGGGAAGTGATCTTCCGAGCTTCCCGCTATGGAGAAGGGAACGATTACCTGAATTGCCCCATGAACAAGGAAGAATACGACGGCTTTGTGGATGAACTCGTTAGGGGGGAGAAAGTTCCCTACCGCGATTTCGAGCGTCCGGTGCATTTTGAGGGCTGCCTGCCGGTTGAGGAAATGGCCGCGAGAGGACGGGAAACCCTGGCTCATGGTCCCATGAAACCCGTGGGCCTCAAAGACCCGCGCACCGCAAAGATTCCGTATGCCGTTGTTCAGTTGCGCCACGAGGATATCCGGGGAACGACTTTCAACCTGGTGGGCTTCCAGACCAAGCTAAAATGGAAAGAGCAGGAGCGAATTTTTCGCATGATCCCAGGTCTGGAGCAGGCAGTATTCCTCCGGCTCGGCAGCCTGCACCGGAATACTTTTATCCATTCGCCGACCCTGTTGCAGCGGACTCTGCAACTGAAGAAAGATCCGCGGGTATTCTTTGCCGGCCAGATCACGGGCGTGGAGGGATACGTGGAATCTTCGGCCATCGGGCTTCTCGCCGGAATCAATGGAGCCCGCTTTTCCCAGGGCCGGCCGACAGTCATTCCCCCTCCGACAACAGCCCTGGGGACTCTGGTTCACTACATCAGCAATGAACAGATTAAGGAATTTCAACCCATGAATGTCAATTTTGGTCTTTTCCCTCCGCTGGAGAAACGCCTGCGGGGAAAAGATAAACATAAAGCCATTGCTGAGCGGGCCTTAAGGGATCTGGAAAAATGGGTTCAGGGAATGGGGACGTTGATCTGCGTCCCGTTAAAATAATTTATGAAAAAAAATCCCCTTCCATCAAAAACCGAAGTTCTCATCGTCGGCGCTGGGCCGGCCGGATCGACTCTCGCTTACGAATTGGCCCGGTGCGGCATCGATGTGCTCCTCCTGGATAAGGCCCGATTCCCCCGCGGGAAAACCTGCGCTGGCGGTGTTAATGTTCGGACGCTCCGGCTTCTTCCCTTTGACCTCGCATCCATAGCCGAGGGAGTCATTACCGGCATTTCCTTCACCCGCAAGCTCGAAGATCCTTTTCTCCGGCGTTATCCTGAACCGCTCATGGTCACTGTGCGCCGGGAAGTCTTTGATCATTTTCTTTCCCAGCAAGCGAAGCTGGCCGGCGCTCAGTTTCACAACCCGACCCAGTTTCTCTCTCTAACCCCGGGCAATGGTGGCACTCAGGTGGAAACTTCCTCTGGAACCTGCCTGGCCAAATTCATTGTCGGCGCAGATGGCGCGAATAGCGCCGTGGCCAGGGAGCTCGACCTGATGCCGGGAACATCCCGCATCCTGGCCATTCACAGCGAGGTGCCGATTCCCCTGTTCCCCTGGGCGGAGCCGGATGTCATCCATATCGATTGGGGGAGTCTGCCGCGAAGCTATGCCTACCTTTTCCCCAAGAAAACTTTCCTGGCTTTGGGAGCGGGAGGTTACGGCACCGCGCCGGCCAAAATTAAAAATTACCAGCGGTCCTTCCTGGCTACCCACTGGCAGAAAGAAGAAACCCCGCCTTTCAGCGCGGCTGGTTTTTACCTTCCTCTCCGCCGGAAGCGAAGACCCATCCAGAAAGGCCGCTGCCTCCTTATCGGGGATGCTGCCGGCTTGGTCGATCCTTTCACCAGTGAGGGAATTTATTCCGCCATTCGCAGCGCTCAGCTGGTGGGTCCGTTGCTGGTAGAAGCATTGCAAAGGGGCAGGGACTCCCTCCTGTCCTGCCAGGAAGCCATTGACCGCGAATTGATGCCGGAGCTGGAATGTTCCCGGCTCTTCCGGGAATTTTTCAACCTTCGCCCTTCCTTCTTTCACCGCCGGATGGCTTCCAGCGAGCGCTGGTGGAAGGCCCTGGCCAAAATTCTGCGGGGGGAGAAGACTTTTTTGGACCTAAAAAAGAAATTAGGCCCCTTGGGAGGCATGCTATTAAGAATGGCAAGATAGAAAAAAAGGATTTTATATTCCCATTATCCTCCCGACAATCTCTTTCAGAATTTCCGAAGTCCCTCCCCCAATGGCGTTGA
>CAZIDC010000017.1:15960-17175 GCA_964537885.1 uncultured Syntrophaceae bacterium
ATCCTCCCGACAATCTCTTTCAGAATTTCCGAAGTCCCTCCCCCAATGGCGTTGATTCGCACATCACGGAAAAAGCGCTCAATTTCATATTCCCGCATGTAGCCATACCCCCCGTGGAGCTGCAGGCAAGTTGTAGCTACGAAGTCCCCCATTTTGGAGGAAAAAATCTTGGCCATGGATACTTCCCGGGCGCACTCTTCCCCGTTGGCCAGTTTTCTCAGAGAATGATAATTTAACTGCCGCCCTGCTTCAATCTCGACGGCCATGTCCACCATCTTGTGCCGGTTCACCTGGAACTTGCCAATGGGGCGTCCAAAGGCTTCCCGCTGTAAAACATAAATCCTCGTTTTTTCCAAGGCGAGTTGCGCGCTATAGACAACGCCCAGAGCCATCATGAGTCTTTCCCATTCCAGGTTGGCCATGGCATTATAAAAACCCAATCCCTCTTCGCCCAAACGGTTGGCTGCGGGAACAGCCACATTTTCGAAGGTCAGTTCGGCCGTGTCCCCGGCATGCCACCCTAATTTTTCCAGCGGCTTTCCCTGAAGGAATCCCGGCATCCCCTTTTCAACAATAAGGGTGGAGAAACCTTTATATCCTGCCGCGGAGTCTGTCTTGCAGAGGGCCAGAACAAAATCGGCACGGGTCCCGTTGGTAATGAAGGTTTTAGAGCCGTTAAGAATATAATGGTCGCCCTCCCGCCTGGCCGTGGAACGGATGCGGGCCAGGTCCGAACCCGCAATGGGTTCGGTCAAGCCCAGGGCTCCGATCTTTTCTCCGCGCACGCCCGGGGTCAGGAATCGTTTCTTCTGTTCCCCATTCCCGAACCGGGCAATTGCCGGAAGAACAATCAGACCGTGCATTCCCAAACCTGCCGCCACCCCGCCGGAGCCGATCCGGGTCATCTCCTCGCACCAGACTGCGGCCATCAGGTAATCCCCGCCCGATCCCCCGTATTCTTCGGGAATGAGGATTCCGTGGTAGCCCATTTTTCCGACTTTGAGAAAGACCTCATTGGGGAAATCTTTTTTCTCTTCCCACTCTTTGGTCTGCGGGGCTAATTCTTTTTCCACGAACCGGCGGCACTGCTGGCGGAAGAGCTCGTGCTCTTCCCCGAAAGGGCTGATCATGAATTTTTCCGTCATGGGAATTTTACCCTCCTAAAAGAGTGCAATGGTTTTGAAAAATCCCTGTTGAAAATATTAGCCTGATCCA
>CAZIDC010000018.1:0-16970 GCA_964537885.1 uncultured Syntrophaceae bacterium
CCACCTTGTCCCCCGAACGGAAGGTCTGGTCGATGACATTGCCGGTCACCAGGCTTTTCAGCCGTGTACGGACAAAAGCTCCCCCTTTTCCGGGTTTGACGTGTTGGAAATCAACCATGAGGTAAGGCTCCCCCCCCATCTCGATTTTCAGCCCCTTGCGAAAGTCTGAGGTTGAATACATAAAACCCGCTCCTAAAAATTTATTTTACCAAGAGAACACTGGGGAATCCGCTATACGCCTCAGCCCCTCACCGGGCTAAAATATTTTCTTTCAAATCCTTCGCTAAACCGGTCAGCCTTTCATATCCCCGGCTTGTGGCCAGAACCATGTCCTCCAGACGAACTCCGCCCCACCCCGGGATATAAATCCCCGGTTCCACGGTGAAGACCATTCCTTCCTGGACAACCCCAATGCCTTTAGGAGAGATACTGGGCTCCTCATGGACTGCCAACCCCACGCCGTGGCCCGTGCCGTGCCCGAAATATTTCCCAAAGCCGGCCCGGGTGATTACCTCCCGGGCCGCGGCATCGATGCGCCGCACGCTTACCCCCGGCCGGATGGCGTTCAAGGCCTTCTCCTGCGCCCGGCGAACGGTTTCATAAACTTTGCGTTGGTAGACATCCGGTTTCCCCAGGATCAAAGTCTTGGTTTCATCGGAATGATACCCCTTAAAACGAACGCCAAAATCCACCACGACTGTTTCCTGTTTTTGCATCCGCTTTTCTGATGCCGCCCCGTGCGGCAGCGCCGCCCTCGACCCGGAAGCCAGGACGGTATCGAACGCCGGCTTGTCGCCCCCCCTTCGTTTCATCCGGTATTCCAGAAATTCGGCCACATCTCGTTCGCGACCTCCAGGCTTGATCCGGGGTAAAGCGTCGGTAAAACTTGCCGCGGCGATTCGAATGGCCTCACGGATTTTTTCCAATTCCTCGGGTTCTTTACAAGCTCGGAGGTCTCTGATTTCCCCAGCCAAAGGAACGAAGCGAAGGCGGGGTAATTTTTCTTTCAATTGCTGGTAGCTTTCGCAGGTCATGGCCGAGGCTTCGAAACCCAGGCGTTTCATTCGCAATGACCCGAGAAATTGAGCCAGGCCTTCGATCTTCCGCTTATATTTTTTGAAACCGGCCGCCCGGATTTCTTCCTTCGCCTGCTGTTCGTATCGGGAGTCGGAAAGGAAGGTCCTTTCCCCGCCGGCGATGACCAGCGCCCCATCGCTCCCCGTAAACCCGCAGAGGTAGCGAATATTCTCCAGGCTTAAAAAGAGAAAGGCGTCGATATCTTTCCGGCGCATCAGGGTCTCCAGGCGTTTAAAAGCCATCATCCCCGCCAAAACTCTTCCTTTCTAAAAACCTCGGGCTGAGGTTTGCTTTTCTTCCGTCCGGACAACGGCCAACCATTTCTCCAAACGGTTGATGGTTCTTCTCTTGGATGCGGCTTTGCGGTCTCCTTCGATGCGCTTCCGGAGGGCTTCGAATTTCTCCCGAACTGCTGTATTTCCTGGCTCCCGGTCCAGAATCTCCTTGTAGGTCAAAAGGGCTTTTTCCCAATGGCCCTGTTTGATGTAGATCTCAGCCAGCGTATCGGTCTGAATGGCTGTTTTTAAGGGTTCACTCACCCCCGGGGGGGGAGATGCGGCGAGGGATTTTTCTGGAAGATCTTCCGGGGGGGCCTCCCGGAAGGAAGTCGTCTCGCGCTGGAGCAGGCCCGACTCAAGAGGGGTTCCTCGTTTCTTCAACACTTCATTGGCCGAGGAAAAATACAAAGCTTTCCGGACCGCATCCAGGGATCGGTCCAAGTTTTTCTCCTCAATGTAAAGCTGGGTCAGCAGCGTGTATACCGGGAGACACTCTTCTATTTCTTTCGCCACCTTTTCTAATTCTTCCTTGGCTTCGGTATTCATGCCTTTCTCTAAAAAGCATCTACCCAGAAGCAACCTCCCCGGGAGGGAATGGGGCGTTTTTTCTAAACCCGTTTGGCAGGTGGCAATGGCTTCTTCATAACGCCCCTGCAAACGATAGGCCTCCGCTACCTGGATGAATAAACCCGAATTCAAGGCGGAGTTCACTACCTCATCGTACGGATCGCCGGCTGTTTTCTGGTTTTTTTTGATTTCTTTTTCGCCCATAAAAACATTTCCCCAAAATCACTTTTCGTAAAAGGCCTTTCCGCCATAACTTTCTCAAACCGCCGCTGGCGTTTTGAGCAGTTTTCGAATCCGGGCCAAATTTTTTAGGTCATCATCCGGTTTATCCTTGGGCGTCTCCAGGATGATCGGTATCCCTTGAAAGGAAGGATCATTGAGCAAATTACGGAATCCCGCCAGGCCAATTTTCCCTCTCCCGATGTGTTGGTGACGATCCCGATGGGCGCCCAAATCGCCCGAACAATCATTTAGATGAAGGAGGGCCAAACGCCTTTTCCCAATGGTTTGTTCGATTTTTTTCCCCAAGGCCTCCGTTTTCCCGGGTGAGCGAAAATCGTAGCCGGCGGCATACCCATGACAAGAATCAAAACACACTCTCAGGCGTTCACCCTTGCCGGTCCGTTCGAGAATCTCTTGTAGTTCTTCAAACACCGCCCCGATGGAGTTCCCGGCTCCGGCGCTGTTTTCGAGGAGGACGATAACCGGAGATTCCCGGTCCATTGCTCTTTTCAGTCCTCGGACCACTTGTTTTAACCCGGAAGCCCGCCCCCTCTCTCCGGCGCTGCCTACGTGCGTAACTACAAAGCCAGCCCCCAACCGTTCGGCTCTTTGGATATCCAAAGCCAGCGCGCGGGTGGACCGCCGGTGAAGATGCTCATCAACCGACGCCAGGTTGAGGAGGTAAGGGGTGTGGACAATGATCGGGTTAATATCATTTTTTTCCGCAATTTCCCGGAATACGGATACCGCCTTTCTACAAAGGGGATCGACCTTCCATCCCCGAGGATTCCTGGAGAATATCTGCATGGCCGAGCAGCTTAATTCCCCCGCGCGGAAAGACGCTTTTTCAATTCCTCCGGCAATCGAAACGTGAACGCCCAATTTTGTTAAGAACGCGGTTCTTCCTTTCTTCTCGATTCCTAAGCAGCTGAATTGAATATAATGAAGCCGTTTCCCCCCTGTCAAGGCCAAAATGAACATTGCCCACCTTTTCCATCCGGGCTCGCCGGGAATTGTCAAGCTGGCTCACGGCCAGCGCCAACCAACAGCCAAAGGAATAAGGCCGGGCCAAGGGGTAATTAACTTGAAAATGGCTGAATCGTATGTTACCATCTCCCGAAAAGAAAGAATTTTTGTGGAGAGTTCGGGATGAAAATCACCAAAGAGGAAGTCGAACATGTGGCTTTGCTGGCCCGATTGAAATTCAGCGAAAGCGAAAAGGAACGTTTCACCACCCAGCTAAACACGATCCTGGAATACATGGACCAGCTTGAAAAAGTGGATACGGCCCGGGTCGAGCCTACTTTCCATGCCGTTGCCAGAACGAATGTTTTCCGGGAAGATGATGTGCAACCCTCGATATCCCAGGAACTTTCCCTGAGCAACTCGCCGGACCGAGATCGCGGGTTCTTCCGGGTCCCCAAAATTATCGAATGAAAGCCATAAATTTTTTGGACGCAGATGAACGCAGTAATATAGTCTCTTATCAATGAAATGGTGCACAAATTGGCAAGAAAGTTCTTCGGGTAAAGGGAAGGGTTGAAGGAAATCCTAAATTCCAAGCACGAAATTCTAAACAAGCACAAAAGTTTCAAAATCCCAATGTTCCAAACCAGACCTTTTTGAATTTGGAGTTTTGAATTTGGGATTTGTTTCGGATTTCGATATTCGGATTTTTCATTGCCCTTTTTGGGTTCCGGCTAGGCCGGGTTAGGATTTAGTGCTAAGGAAAAACCATAGCTGGTGTAAGCCTCAGGGGCTCATTGCTTGATGTTGCGCAATGTAATCTATTTTATGGACCGGTAATAAAATAGTAATTTTTATCGTCGTAGATCTGCGCCAATCTGCGTCCCAATGAAAAATTTTTTCACCAGGTGCCTAAATGGAACTTTACCAGTTGACCGCCCACCAGCTTCACGAAATGCTAAAACGCCGGGCCATCACTTCCCGTGAAGTCACGGAATCGGTCCTGAAACGGATCGAAGAGGTTGAAGACCGGGTTCATGCCTACATCACTCTCCTGCCCGACCTGGCCATGAAACAGGCAGCCCTCGCGGATGATCGTCTGGATAAAGGAGAAGCCGAACCCCTCACCGGGATTCCGCTGGCTATTAAGGACCTGATCTGCTCCCAAGGCGTGCGCACCACCTGCGGGTCGCATATTCTGGATAATTTTATCCCGCCCTACGATGCCACGGTCATAGAAAAACTGAAGGCGGCAGGGGCTGTTTTTGTGGGCAAGGCCAACATGGACGAATTTGCCATGGGCTCTTCCACTGAGAACTCTTTCTTTGGACCCACCCGCAACCCCTGGGACCTGCAGAGAATCCCCGGAGGATCCAGCGGAGGCTCGGCGGCGGCGGTGGCCGCTGGCGAGTGCATCGCTTCGCTGGGTTCGGATACCGGGGGATCCATCCGCCAGCCCGCAGCCTGCTGCGGTGTCGTCGGCTTCAAACCCACCTATGGCCGCATTTCCCGCTATGGCCTCGTGGCCTTTGCTTCCTCCCTGGACCAAATCGGCCCCATGGCGAAAGACGTCCGCGACACGGCTCTTCTGTTGCAGGCCATCAGCGGCCATGAGCCGAGGGACTCAACTTCCGTGGATATTCCCGTCCCCGATTTTACCCGGGCGCTGACCGGCGAAGCGCGCTCTATGGTCCTGGGGGTTCCCCGGGAGTGCTTCCGCGAGGGCCTCGACCCGGAAGTCGCCAACGCCGTCAAAGAAGCGCTCCGCCTTCTGGAAGGATCAGGGGCCAGGATTGTTGATGTTTCCCTGCCGCACAGCGAATACGCCGTGGCGGCGTATTATATCATCGCCCCGGCGGAGGCCAGTTCCAATTTGGCGAGATACGACGGAGTCAAATACGGATTCCGGTCCTCCGCAACACGGGACCTTATGGAAATGTACAAGGAGAGCCGCTTCCAGGGGTTCGGGAGCGAAGTGAAACGCCGGATCATGCTGGGGACATACGCCCTTTCTGCGGGATACTACGAGGCTTATTACCGGAAGGCTTCCCAGGTGCGGACGCTGATCCGGGACGACTTTCAAAAGGCTTTTTCCCAGTGCGACGTTTTGCTGACGCCCACAGCCCCCACGCCCGCCTTTAAGATTGGGGAAAAAGTGGACGACCCTTTGCAGATGTACCTTTCGGACATCTTTACGATCCCGTGCAACCTGGCCGGTCTGCCCGGGCTTTCCCTCCCCTGCGGCTTTAACAAAGAGGGGCTGCCCATTGGCCTGCAGATCCTGGCTGACTACTTTCAGGAAGAAAAAATCTTACGGGTCGCCTATGCTTTTGAACAGAATACGGACTTCCACCGGCGAAAACCAAATTTATAAACGGAGCCTATTATGGAATATGAACCGGTCATCGGCTTAGAGGTTCATGCCCATCTTTTAACCCAGAGCAAAATCTTCTGCGGCTGCTCCACCCTCTTCGGCGGAGAGCCCAATACTTTAACCTGCCCGGTATGCACGGGTCTTCCCGGAACCCTGCCGGTCCTCAACCGGCGGGTTGTCGAATTCGCCCTGCGCGCCGCCCTGGCAACCTGCTGCCAGATTGCCCCGTACAGCCAGTTTGCCAGGAAAAATTATTTCTACCCCGACCTTCCCAAAGGGTATCAGATCTCCCAGTATGAGCTTCCACTGGCGACGGATGGCTATATCGCAATCCAGACGGATGAGCAGAAAAAAAGGATCGGGATCATTCGGATTCATATGGAAGAAGACGCGGGAAAGCTGATCCATGACCTCTCCTCCGACCCGGGTTCCTACAGCTATGTTGATTTTAACCGAACGGGAGTCCCGCTGATCGAGGTCGTCAGCGCTCCGGAACTTCGCTCCCCCGAGGAGGCCAGCGCGTACCTGAGAAAACTCCGGGCCATCCTGATGTTTCTCGATATTTGTGACGGGAACATGGAAGAAGGGAGTTTTCGCTGCGATGCCAACATTTCCCTCCGCCCCAAAGGAAGCGAGGCTTTCGGGATCAAGACCGAGCTTAAAAACATGAACTCCTTCCGCAACGTCCAGCGCGCCCTGGAATTTGAAATCCGCAGGCAAACGGCCCTTCTGGACCAGGGCGAAGAAGTCATCCAGGAAACGCGCCTGTGGGATGCCGCCCGGGGGATTACGGCCTCCATGCGCGGCAAAGAAGAGGCTCACGACTATCGCTATTTTCCGGATCCGGATTTGGTTCCCCTGACGATCGATCCGCAATGGGTGGAAGAAGTCCGGTCCTCCCTGCCCGAGCTTCCCGAAGCCAAAAAAGAACGTTTCATCCGCGAATACGGAATTCCGGAGTACGATGCCGAAGTTCTAACCGCATCCAAACCCTTGGCCAACTACTACGAAGCCTGTCTGAGCTCTTACCCGAAGCCCAAGGTCATCAGCAACTGGATCATGTCCGAGCTTTTGCGGGAGCTCAAACGGGATGAACGGGAGATTGAAGAGTGCCCGGTTTCGGCCCATCACCTCGCGGCCATGCTCAAGATGATCGAGGATGGAGTCATCAGCGGAAAGATCGCCAAGAGCGTCTTCGAAGAGATGTACCGCACCGGCCGGCAGGCGGAGGAAATTGTAAAGGAAAAGGGTTGGATTCAGGTTACGGATTCGGCAGCGATTGAAAAGGCCGTCGAGCAAATCCTGGCGGCGAATCCCAAAGAGGTTGAAGCATATCGGAAGGGGAAAGAAAAGATCTTCGGCTTTTTTGTCGGCCAGGTGATGAAAGCCACCCAGGGCAAGGCCAACCCCCAGCTGGTCAACGAGATTTTAAAAAGGAAACTTTAAAAAACAGTGTCAGTGTGGGTGTCAGGATCAGGGGTAAAAAGGCATCAGTACCAATGAGCAATATCTTTATTCTTTACTAACATTTACTGGCCCTCACCCTCACACTGACACTGACACGAATCACTCCATTAGGCACTTAACTTGTATCTTCTGCCCCAGCGCTGGATCATCCTGCTCACCCTCAATGCGGTCTATTTTTTCGTCTATTTTCATCGCATCTCCACTGCTGTTTTGGCCCCGCATCTTATGGAGGCATTCTCCACCTCCGCCGCCAGTCTCGGGGGAATGTCTTCAGCTTATTTTTATCCTTACGCGCTGAGCCAGCCCCTCGTTGGCTTTCTCACCGACCGGTGGGGAGCCAGGAAAGTGGTGACCCTTTTCACCCTTGTTGGTTCCACGGGAGCCCTCCTTTTTGGATTCGCCCCTACCCTACTATCCGCCTCCATCGCGCGGGGAATGATTGGTTTTGGCGCCGCGGGAGTGTTTGTTCCCGCCCTAAAAGTTCTGCTTCCCTGGTTTGGTCCGCGGGCGTTCGCCCAGATGAATGTCGCTCTCCTGGCTGTCGGGAACATCGGAGCCATTGTCGCCTCTACGCCCTATGCCTGGTTTATTTACCAAGTGGGCTGGCGTTCCTCTTTCTTTTTTATAGCGGGCCTTACTCTGCTGCTGGCGGCTCTTTCCTGGGCTTTTATCCGTGATTTTCCCCCCAACTTCGCTCCGCCGCCGGACGATCAGGAAAAAAGAACCATAGCTAAGGGAAATTTCAGCGCAATTTTAAAGAGCCCTTTCTTCTGGGGGATGGCGGCCCTTTTTTTCTTCTACGGCGGCCCATTTTCCACTTTTCAGGGGCTCTGGGGGTATCCCTTTTTAATCGACGTGTTCCGCTACGAGAAACTTCAAGCCAGCAACCTCCTGATGATGATCGCTTGCGGGGCGATTCTGGGCGGGCCCTTTTTAGGGTATCTCGCGGATAAACCATTCGCTAAAAAGAAATGGGCCTTTCTCTCCGTTTTAGTCACTCTGCAGTTCGCCAATTGGTGCGCCCTTGTTTTTGGGGGACCCTCCCTAAACACCATTCATTTGACCGTAATTTTTTTCGTCATGGGCATGGGCTTGGCCGGAACTCTTTCCTTGGTCTGGGGACTTATCCGTGAAGTTTCTCCCCCCGAAAAATTGGGTACGGTTATGGGGTTAGTCAATCCTGCGCCGTTTCTCGGAGGCGCCATTTTCCAACCCCTGACCGGGTATCTGATGGATCGCGTTGGAAAGATCGGCGGCGCCTTCCCTTTTGAGGCCTACCGGCAGGCTTTTAGCTTGTGTTTGTTCTCGGTGGCCCTCTCTCTTATTGTCTCGCTCATTTTGGGCAGGAAAAAGGGATTGGGATGAACTCCCGGATGTGGGGAAAAAATCATATTCTTTTTCTTCTCGTCGTTTTGTCCGCCGCCCCGCTGTTTTGGCCAAGCGAATTTTCCAGGGCGGCGGAAATTCCCAAAGTCCAAATTAAAAACCATCTTAAGCTGGGAGTTGAAAAAGTTTTTCAGATGGATGAAAAGGGAGGAGCCGCCGAGTTGATGCGGGCCGTGGAACTGAATAGGGAGAATCCCACAGGTTACGCCTACCTCGCCCTGGCTCACCTTTTTTTCTTCGAGATGAGTTTTGGAGAAAAAGAACGGGGGGAAAACCAGAAGTCCATGCTGCGTTTTGTCGACGAGGCCTTCGCCAAAGGAGAAAAATGGGTTGCAAAAGACCCAAAAGATGGCGGAGCTTTCCTGGCCATCGCTCTGGCCAAGCTGGCGAAAATCCGCTGGCTCATCGGCCAGAAGAGGTATTTCGCCATGGCCCAGGAAGCCCAGAACGTTTGGAATTATCTGGAAATCGCCAAAGAACTGAATCCCGAAAATTGCGACATCTATTTCCCCATGGGCCTGCTGCATTTTCATTTAGACCACCTTCCGGGGCTCACTCGTTTTCTTTCTTCGCTGCTCATAACCCCGGGGGACCGCCAGAAGGGCCTTCAAGAACTGGAGCTGGCGGCAACCAAGGGCGAACTGCTTAAAGAGCTGGCCCAGGCCGAGTTATGTTCCGCTTACTCGAATTTCGAGAAACAACCCGCCCGCGCCCTTCCCCTGGCCAGGGATTTAATCGCCAAGTATCCCCGCAATTACAATTTATTATTTTCCCTGGCCAATATTCTCTCGGACCTTGGCCATACCGACGAAGCATCTTCTGTTGCCCGGGAGATTGAAACCGGAATCAAGTCAGGCGTTCCTCCCTTCCGCTCTGAACTCTGGCCGCGCTATTTCCAGCTCAGCGGCAAGATCCATTTTGACCGGGGAGAATATGCCAAGGCCTCCGAATACCTCAACCGGACCATCCTCGATGTTTCTCCGCCTAACGCCAGAACCCGGGCTTTGGCGTTTGTCCGTCTGGGGATGATCCACGACGTCCGTAAGGAAAGGAAGAGGGCGGAAGAATATTACCGAAAGGCTCTGGAGGTGGAAGGGGGGGAAGGCCTGGCCCAGGTTGCGGCGAAAGAGTACCTGGAAAACCCCTACACCCCGGCCAACCGGAAATGAATAAGGGGCGGGCCTGTTAAGGGCTGACCCCTTTTTATACCCGTGTAAATTTAAGCAATGTATGATATATTATAAAAGATATTAAAAGCCGTAAAGGACTGATTGGAATTTTCCGCTCCTCCCCTCCTTGCCCGCTCACTTAGATTGCTCAATCTTAGATGGCGAAAGAAGACGGGTTAATGATTGCGGTTTCACATGACAATCTCTTGAGTTTCTTGCAAAAGTCCGCAATTTACCCTTCGACAGGCTCAGGGTGAACGGGCTTAGGTTGAAATTATTTAGTTTTTCCGTTCGTGGTGAGCTTGTCGAACCACAAAAAAACTTTTGCAAGAGGCCTTCTTATTAAGGAATTTATGAAAAGAATCGTGCAAAATTTAACGTTACGGAACATAGCCATCATCGCCCACGTTGACCACGGCAAGACTACGCTGGTGGACCATATGTTCAAACAGAGCGGTGTATTCCGCCCCGGCCAGGAGGTCGGGGAAAGAATCATGGACTCTATGGATTTAGAGCGGGAGCGGGGCATCACGATCGCGGCCAAGAACTGTTCGGTCCACTGGCAGGACGTCAAGATCAACATCCTGGACACCCCGGGTCACGCCGATTTCGGCGGGGAGGTGGAGCGCGCGCTCATGATGGTCGACGGGGCCCTCCTGCTGGTGGATGCCTCGGAAGGCCCCCTGCCCCAGACGCGTTTTGTGCTCAAGAAGGCCCTGGAAGCCGGCTTGAAGATCGTCGTCGTGGTCAACAAGATTGACCGCAAGGACGCCCGCCCCCAAGAGGTGCTGGACGAAATCTACGACCTCTTCTTCGACCTGGACGCCACGGAAGAGCAGGTCAACTTTCCCGTGCTTTACGCCATTGGGAGGGAGGGGGTCGCCCAGAAGACCGTGGAGGGGAACGGTCGGGATCTTACGGACCTCTTTCAAGCCATCCTCGACGAAATCCCGCCGCCCACCTATGACCCGGATGAACCCTTCCAGATGCTGGTGGCCGACCTGGACTATTCCGACTACCTCGGCCGCCTGGCCGTGGGCAAGATCTTTCACGGCAGAGTTTGGCGCAATGAGGACTTGGTCTGTCTGGACAAAGAAGGAAAGTCCATCCCGCTCAGGATTTCTAAACTCCAGGTGTACGACGGGATAAACCTGAAAGAAGTAGAATCGGCCCAGCCGGGGGACATTATTATCCTGGCCGGGATCGAAGAAGTAGCGATCGGCGACACCATCTGCACCCGCGAGGCGCCTAAGGCCCTGCCGCGGATCTCCGTCGACGAGCCAACCCTCTCGATGCTCTTCACCCATAACACCTCGCCCCTGTCGGGAAAAGAAGGAAAGTACGTGCAATCGGGGAAGATCCGCGAACGCCTCGTTAGGGAGTCCCTGCGCAATGTTTCCATCCGCGTGGAAGACGCCGAGGTGGCGGACAGCTTCATCGTCAAGGGACGCGGTGAATTTCAGATGGCCATCCTGATCGAGACCATGCGGCGGGAGGGCTTTGAACTCATGGTCGGCCGCCCCCAGGTCATCTATAAGCAGAGATCCGGAAAAACCCTGGAGCCCATCGAGCACCTTTTTATTGACTGCGACGAGAACTTCATCGGTGTGGTCTCCGAGAAACTCTCCCGGCGGAAGGGGCGCATGGTAAACCTGGTTAACCACGGCACCGGCCGAGTCCGCATGGAGTTCACCATCCCTTCGCGCTCCCTGATCGGGTACCGCAATGAATTCCTGACCGACACGAAAGGAACGGGGATTATGAACTCTTACCTGAAAGGATACGAGGAGTACCGCGGGGATTTCCCCCTGCGCACGACCGGATCCCTGGTATCCGACCGGCAGGGCGAGGCCGTATCCTACGCCCTTTTCAACTTAGAGCCACGGGGCACCCTTTTTCCAATGCCCGGAGAGCCGGTCTATGAAGGAATGATCATCGGGGAGCACAACCGGGAAAACGACATCAACGTCAACCCCTGCAAAATGAAGAAATTGACCAACATGCGCGCCTCCAACAAGGACGACAGCATCCAACTGACCCCGGTGATCCCGTTGACTCTGGAGAAGGCCATCGAGTTCATAAAAGATGACGAGATGGTGGAGGTCACCCCCCGCAGCATCCGCCTGCGTAAAACCATCCTCTCCGCCGATAACCGGCACAGGCTGCGGGCGGAGAAGCTGCATAACTTTAATGGCCCCGCCGCCAAAAACTTTGTGAAAACGAAGGAAATCGGGCGTTAAAGAATTCCTCCATCCATGTGGATGATCTTCCCGGTGATGTAAGAGGCCCGGTCGGAAACGAGGAAGACGGCGAGATGGCCGAGATCTTCGGGGTACGCAATGCGACCGAGAGGCGTAGTCAGGAGTCTGGCTTTTACCCTCTCTTCTCCCATGGCTTGCATCAAGCGGTCGCCCATGTCGGTCTTGACAATGCCGGGGGCGATGGCATTGACCCGAATGCCCTTGGGGCCTTCTTCCTTGGCCAGGACTTTGGTGAGAGCTTCCACCCCGGCCTTCGCCACGGCATACGGAGAATGCCCGGCCTGGAGAGTGCTGGCGGCGATGGAAGAAATATTGATGATACTCCCCTTCTTCCTCTGGTGCATATACTCCAGCACGGCCTTTGAGCAGAAAAAGACCGCGTAGAGGTTGGTCGACAAAACCCGATTCCATTCCTCGACATCGGTTTTCTCCACTGGGTTCCCCCGGGAGGCAATTCCCGCGTTGTTCACCAGGATGTCGATTCGCCCCATGGCCTGGTAGGCCTGCTTCATTAAATCTTTCGCAGAGTCAAAATTGGAGACATCCCCCCGGAAAGCCAGCGCTTTCCTGCCCATTTCTTTGGCCTTGGTTAACACTTCCTCCGCGGCTTTTCCATCCTTACGATAATTGATTACTACCTCTGCCCCAGCTTCCGCCAAGGCCAAACTGATTCCCCGGCCGATTCCCCGGGAACCGCCGGTGACAATGGCAACTTGTCCTTTTAGTTCCATTTCCCGCCCTATCCTTTCCGCTATTATTTACTCACGCTATTTCCCTAAAAATAGATATTACCACTTTTCTGCCGCCAGAGCGAGGTAGGGCGTTCACCCAAACTTGACACCCTTGATCTTCTTTCGTTATACTCCTTTGAGACGAATGGAAATTTAAAAAAATATCATGATTTCTCATCCGAGGGATCGGATCGTTTTGCCGGAGAAGGAGGATCAGGGGATGGCCGAGACCGGACAGGTTGGAGAAGCGGTGGATATAAAATCCCTGCTCAAGAAGCTCAGCGCCGGCGCCCAGTATCGCCGGATGTTTGCCGCTCATGCGGCGGGACAACCTATCTGCGTGGCCAGCGCCGGGATTCCCGGCGAGGTCCTCTTCGCCATGGAAGTCTATCCGATCTACTTGGAAAGCCTGGCAGCCATCGCCGCCGGAATCGGGAAAGCCCAGGAGTTTTTTGACTTGGCCCGGGAGAAGGGATACTCGCAGTCGATCTGTTCTTATACCCGTTGCGGTTTGGGCATCTCCTGGCTCAACAAGTGTGCCTTCGGCCCTCTTCCGCAGCCCGATATCTTTATGGCCGACGTTAACATCTGCTGTCTGCACGTTACCTGGTGGGCCTACCTGCAGGACCAATTTAGGAAGCCCACTTTCTTCGTGGACATGCCGACGACGGATAACCCTCTCGATGCCGATTATATTGCCTATTATGAGCAGCAAATCCACGAAATGGTGAAGTTCATCGAGGAGAACACCCGCCGTGTTTGCGCAATAGATAAGTTGAAGGACGCGGTCCGCCATTCAGACCTTGCCGGTGTCTACTGGAAAAAAATCATGGAACTGAGGAAGAATAAGCCTTCTCCGGCCAGCTTCCGCACCCTGGCCGGCGAAATTCTTCCCCTCGTAACGGCCCTGGGGAACAAGGAGGCCGCCGATTTTTACCAGGCTCTTTACCAGTCCTATCTCGACCTGGTAAAGGAAGGGAAAACCCAAGCCAAGGGAGTTGAAAAATATCGGCTAATCTGGAACGGCATCCCCATCTGGCACCACCTGCAGGTCATCGACTATTTTGAGTCCAAAGGGGCCAACTTTGTCTGGGAGCCCTACACCTCGCTGAACTGGGGGAACGTGAATCCGGCAGGAAGACTTGACCCGGACCAGCCTTTCCGGACCCTGGCGGAAAAGTACACTCATGTGAAAGTAAATCTTTCTCTGGCCAAACGGTTCCAGTATTACGACCGGGCCATCCAGGAGTATCAGGTGGACGGAATTGTCATGTTTTCCAACCGCAGTTGTCGGCCTAATTCCATTGGCCAGGATGAACTGATCGCCATGATCAAAGAAAAATATGACCTCCCGGTATTGATTTTAGAGGGGGATCAGGCAGACGCCGAAGGATTTAACATGCAGGATGTGCGGACGAGGATTGACGGATTTCTGGAAGTTATGGAAACGAGAAAGGCCTGAGGAAAAAATGATGGAATCCGTTCTGGCGGAATTCAAAGAAAGGTTTGCCAAACGGCACGAGTATTGCCGAGAACTGAAGAAAAACGGGAAAAAACTCATGGCCTGCTTTTACGGGCTGGTTCCGAAGGAACTCATCCACGCCGCGGGCCTGGTTCCCGTTCAACTCATCGAGGACCGGAGCCCGCGCTACGAAGAGCAATCCGGCCTTCTGCCCTATCTCTGCGGCATGAGCAAGAATTTGACCGGGCAGATTTACAGCGGGGTCCTTGATTATATCGAAGGGATCATGGTGGCCACGGTCTGCGACACCAACCGGCGGGTCTTCGATGTCTGGGTTCACAAGAAGATTTTCCCCCATCTCCTTCTCGCCCGCCTGCCCGCCACAGCTACCGAGCTGGCGGTCCAGTATTATAAGAACGAACTAAGGAAAATGGCCGGGGAACTGGAACGCATATCCGGGGTGAATGCGACCGAAGAAAGGCTTTGGCAATCAATAGCCGCGTTCAATGAAAACCGGGACCTCTTTCACCAATTTTATGGCATTCTTCCCCAGGCGGAAATATCCGGAGAAGAGGCGATATGGGTTTTCGCCTCCGCCCTTGTCGCTCCAGTGGAAGAACATAATAAGCTTTTGAAAAAGCTCTTGGCTTCCTCCCCTCCCCCCTTGAAAACGATCGGCCGGGTGGAGCTCATGCTCTGTGCTCTCAACCTGAATATGGCCATGGAGGTGAGTAAACTGGCGGAAAAGTACGGGGGACGGATGGTGACCAACGACTTTACCCATAATGCCCGCTATGGTTCGCATTCAATCGCAATGGGGGGCGATCCCTTCGAATCTTTAGCCCGGGGATATTTAGGGCGGATCCCCGCACCGGGAGTCTATCCCTTCGAAAAGCGCGCGTTGTCCATCCGGGAGAGGATGGAAAGGGCAGGAGCCCGGGGGATGATTTTTCTCATCCAGCAATATTGCGACGCCTACGCCATGGAATACGCGATCTTGAAGGAACGTTTCGACCGATGGAACTTGAGGCACCTTAAATTAGAAGCCGAGGACACGCCGAGTTCCATCGAGCAACTCAACGTCCGGATGCAATCCTTCGTGGAATCTCTCCTTTAAGTTTCTCCAAGCTTTAGGCTTTCTGGATCAATTGAGCGGTTTGAAATAGTGATTTTACCACCTTTGTTGAGGCCCGGGGCCTTGGGCGGATCGCGCCGGAATCATCGGCTGGGCTTCCGCTTGGCCACGATGACCCTTGTGCGTTTCCGCCGGAGGAGGCGGCGGGCACCTTCGCCGCCCTAATCACGAAGAAATCAGCGCCTTATGATTCTCCGCCTAAGGCGGAGTCCGTCCAAGGCCCCGGGCCATGGATTCCCTCAGCCCTTACGCCCAACTTCTTTTCAAAGGGTTACGACTTTCTTCTGCAAAAAATCGACGGCAAACAGAGCTGCGCCGACCGCCCCGATGATTTGCGGTTCCCAGTAAAGGTGGGCCTGTATCCCCAGCTTTTCCTCCAGACGCTTCACCACCCCGATATTTTTGGAAATCCCTCCCGTGATCACGAAATCCCCCTCCAGACCGACCCGGCGGATCAAGGCTTTCACCTGCTCGGCAATCCCATCGCAAAGTCCAGCCAGAATTTGGCTCAAAGGAACTCCCTGTCGCCTGAGCGCCAGGACTTCGGTCTTGGCAAAGACCACGCAGGTATTGCTGATTTTCAGAGGAGGTCCCGGTCCTTTCAGGGAAAGAGGGCCTATGTCTTCGAGGCGAATCTGCAGCAAATGGGCCATAACTTCCATCGAGCGGCCGGTTCCTGCTGCGCACTTATCATTCATCAAAAAATTTACTACCTTCCCCTTTTCATCGCAGCGGATTATCTTGCAATCCTGCCCCCCCATGTCTAAAACAGTGCGCGCGGAGGGTAAAAAATAGTGAGCTCCCCGGGCGTGGCAGGAGATCTCACTTATATTGCGCTGGGCGAAAGGAACGATGACCCGTCCATAGCCGGTAGCGACGGTAAATTCTATATCCTGAGGCCGCACCCCGGTTTTTTTCAGCGCTTCCTCCAGGGCCTCTACGGCAGTGGCAGCACTGTCCGGACCAGTGGGGATGAGGCTGTAGGCCACGAGCCCCTCATTCCCCCAGATGACGGCCTCGGCAGTTAAAGAGCCCACGTCAATCCCGCAGGTAATCATCTCTTTGCTCCGGCTGAATTTTGGGCCAGGATAGCCGCACCCAGGGCTCCCGCAATTTCAGGGTTTTCAGGAACCCGGATCTTTACTCCCAAATTCCTCATGAGGGCGTCTACGACGCCTTGGTTGCGGGCCACTCCTCCCGTCAGAATCACCTCGGGTTCAATCCCGATCCGTCTGGTGAGGACAGCGATCTTGGAGGCCACTGACTCGTGGACCGCTCGCAGGATATCCTCCCTCAAGGCTCCCCGGTGGATCTGCCCTACGATCTCCGATTCGCCGAATACAGCACAAGTAGAAGTCAAAAAAATTTCCTTTGAAGAACGCAGGGAGAGGGGCCCCATCTCCGCAAGAGGAATCCTCATCATGATCGCCACTGTTTCCAGGAAGATCCCAGTGCCTGCGGCGCACCGGTCATTCAGCACGAAATGGGCCAGGTTTCCTTCCCCATCCCCCTTCAGGATGCGAATGCCTTCGGCCCCGGTGTCGATGACCGTCCTGACTGCGGGAAAGAACCAGTGGGCTCCCCTCAAGTGGCAGAACATTTCAGTCCGGTGCCCATGAGCGATAGATACCTTCTCCCTTTCCAGCCCGGTAGCAAATAGACGATCGACCTGACCGGGCCTCATTTTGGCCCGAAAAAGAAGGGCTTGGAAGGCCACCTTAGCTGCGGAATCCACCTCCTCCGCGAGCTGCAGGGTCATATGTCCCAGGATCTTTCGGTCATCCAAAAGGACCCCCTTTATACTCTGGTGGCCGATATCGAGCCCTGCGGTTATCAAATTCGATTATCCTTCCCTTACCGTTTTTCCCATGATTC
>CAZIDC010000019.1:0-16480 GCA_964537885.1 uncultured Syntrophaceae bacterium
CCGACTTTTTTTCTACCCCAACCTTTTCCCCCTCGCCCCGTCTGGACAGTTCAAAGCATTCTGGAGTCGCATATCCCCCATCTCAATTTGTTTGTTAAAACCTATGACGCGGCAGGAGCAATGTGAATCAAAAAAGAAAATCATTGCATAATGTTGGTGATTGCCAATAATATAATAGAGACTGTTACGATAAAAACAAATTTCCTTTTAAATTCCGTAAAATGATCCAGATTTTTGATGAGCACAATAAGACGATAAATTGCTCTAATCTAGACCCAAAATTTTCCGGCCAAAAAAATAACTCGTTGAAAATTGACGGTTCTTTTACCCGGCATTATTTTTTAGGACTTATTTTTCGTTTTTTTTCGTAACAGTCTCTATTAAGCAATTCAAGGAGAAAGATAATTGGTCGCTTTAGGTAGGTAGGGCAAAGAGATTCTTATGGGCGGTGTTCGCTCTTCCTCTCTGCGGGGAAGGCGGCGTGGGTTTGGACCCCCGATATAATGCTCCCCCGGGAATGGAAATCAATCGAACCGATTTTTTTGCAGTTTTGAGAAAGGATCTCTCCCTTAAAGGGCCTATGGAATCGAGAGGGCGGAGCTATGTTTTGTGGGATCGATGACTCGTTTTTAACCCCCTTTTCTAAAATTCGGACGCATGACTCATTCCCTTGAGTTGGAGGAAATGTACCGCGTGCTGAATCAGGATGGCCATCTCTTTGCGAACGTGCTCAATGAAGGAGGCATTTGCTGGGTTCTAGGACGCAGGATGACAACAGCCAAGCACGTCCATTCGGCCACCCTGAATTACCAAAGGGCGATCCAAGTCGACCACATCAACTGCGTCTGGCAGGTCGAAAAAGCCATCCGGAGGTATTTCCGTATCATCCGGCGCATCTTTTTCCCTCTGCCGGTTCCCAGTTTCCACGTCAACCTGGTGACCACCTACCGGGCACGGAAAAGGACGAGGGAATGAGGTGGGGGATGATGAAGCGGCGGCATGTTTTCTTACTGGGCTTCCTGTTGCTGGCCCTGGCCGGCTACCTCTTCGTCTTTCTGCTGCCCCACTGGGTGCCCTACAACAATCATGCCCAAGTCCAATACAAGGACATCTCCTTTGACAGCCGGTTTAACCCAACTCCGTGGGGACGAAAGGTACCCACCTACGACTTCCCAGAATTCGAAGAGCGGGAGATCGATATTCGCTTTCGCATGCTCGTCTATTCCATAATGGATTATGACAATGTATTCCAGACCGCTCCGGTCAACAAGGGGATCCGCTTGGAACTCGACAAGCCCAATAAACTCGGGGTGGTGATCCAGGAGAAGACCGGATTGGGAGGGAAGGTCCGCGGCCTCTTTCTCACCCAGCGGCTACAAGCGAACAGGTGGTACACGGTGAGGATTCACATCGACCGGGCGCACCACCTCCAGGCATGGCTCAACGGCTTATCGGTCATTGATATTAGAAACGCTGCGTGGGACTATTCCGTCTCCGACCTTGCGGTCGGCACGGGCTTCAGCCACAAGAGACCCTTCAACGGAAAGGCGGAGGGATTCAGCATCCGCTACGACACCTGGAAGCCAAAGACCTCCTTCGTGCTTGCCGTATCTTCCTTCCGGACCTTGTTTGCCGTGTTATCCCTCACCGCAGCCTTCATCCTGGGGGTCGACCTGGCCAAAGGGGCCTATCCTCAGGTCCCAGGCCTTTGGAGGGCGTTCTCGGCCTGGATACATCCAAAGATTCGAGCTGAGAACCTACTGCTTCTGCACTTTATCCTCTGCAGCGGCGGGCTCATCAAGCTGGTAATCCAGGTAGGAAAGGCTTCAGCTCACCATTTTTCCACCATCGCCCCCATCCCTTTCAACGAATGGGCTCTTTTTCTCGTTTTTCCATCGAAGCCATCGGACCTCATCACCTATCTCTTGGCCGTGAGCGCCCTACCCGTTTACTATTCCATCGCCTACCTGCTTCTCTGGCTCCGCCGGGGGCAAGCCTACCGGTTCTTCGCCAGCGTTGTCCAGAAGCCGTGGTGGGTCTACGCATACACAGCCTTTATGCTCTGCGGCAACCTCCTGGTCCTCTTCTCCGGGCCTCTTTTCAGGAGCGCCCATGAGTCAAAATTCGCGGCCACATTGTGGCTATGCCTCTTTCTTGCGCCCTGGTACCTGGACTTCGGGCAAGCCCCCCCTGCCCCGGCCGAGGAACTCGGAAGGTCTTCCAGGGGGCACACCTCTTGAAACGTATGGGCCCCAGACGCTTGACCTTCCTCGGGGTGGCGGCTGTTCTCGCCCTCTTCATCCACATGGGTACTATGTTCTGGCCTTACCTCAGCGGCACGATGCTCATTTCGAACGATTATTTGGCCATCCCCGGAGAGACCAAAATCGCCGGCACCTATGTACGGAATCCTGAGTATATCCGAATCCTGCTGGCCAACGAAAATCAGCTCCTGGCTGCGGGGGAGCCGGATGGGTCGCCCCACCCGGCCGAAGGTCGTGACCTCGTAGAGGGCCAGCGAAGGTTGAATGAATTCCAGGAATTCATGGCCAAGAATCGGTTGGAGCTGGAATTCCAGTCCCAGTGCGGCTGGATCATGCATCACCACAACTCAATGCTCGCACCCATCAACGAGTATCTCCTGGGCAAGAGGGTGACCGATATCAACCACCAGTACGGCTGGCTCAATACGCTGCTGCTGGGCCACCCCATGAAATGGACCGGAGGTTTAACCTTTCAAAATTATTTCCGGGTCCTCTACGCCTTCTACCCCATCTACTACCTCCTTTTCCTTGGGGTCGTTTTCCTCCTCACCCGAAGTGTGGGGTACGTGCTACTCACCGCCCTGGTTTCTTTTGCCCTCTTGCACTTTCTCAACTACCTCCACATTCTCCTTGCGCCGGGTTTCAATCCCTTGAGGCAGCTCTTCTATCTTCCGGTTACCCTATTTCTTTTCTTCTATCTCAAGAAAGGGGGCCTGCATTATTTGCTGCTGGCCTCCTTTTTTGCCCTTGTCTCAATCCTGGGCAACAAAGAGTTTGGACTTTTCGTCGTCGCGGCGCTCACCGCCTCCCTGGCGTTGCGCATGCTTCACGAGAAGAGAAAAGTCGACTGGGCCGAGACGACGGCGATCACCCTGACCATCGGTTTGGCGATCGGGGTCCTTCTATTCGCCAAAATGGGGAAGAACCCCAGCGGGCAGTACTACCTCCGCGGCATTTCTGGACCGCCGATGGAGAAGCCGGTCATGGTAGCCGTACTCCTATTCATGAGCCTGACTTACGGATGGATGGTCAAGGTTTTAAATTACAAAGATGGCCTGAAGTACGTCGCCTTTTTTCTCTTTGTTTACTTTCAAGGGGTCTTTTTCTACTATGTCTGGAACTCAGCCCCTAACCATTTCTTCAGCGTGGCCTCGCCCATGGTGCTGGGAGGGATTCTTTTCCTGAAGCTTGGACTGGAGGCGAGGGAGCACATCCGGTTGGCGAGAACCGCGTTGGCCGTCCTCATTTCCGTCGCCTTCCTGGGTCTCTATGTACCCTCTATAGTCACGTATTACCTGGAGAAACAGAGGTACGAAAGGATCTTCGAGGACCGCCGGATTTTCGAGTGGAATTTGCCCACCGCAAGGATCAGGACGACCATGGACCCCGCCTACCTGGTTGAAGCAGTCCAGCTCATCCAACGCTATTCCCCCAAAGGAGGCCCGATTTTCATCATTTCCAAGTACGACAACCTGCTTCCCTTCCTGGCGGCAAGGTACAGCGCCATGCCCTTCAGCGAAGTGCCTACCAGCCTTGTGACCCGGCGGGAGGTCTGTCTCTGTATCGACACCCTCCTTGAGGAGCGGCCGGCCTACATCTTCGTCGATACGGATCTGGTCGAAAATCCCTTCGGTTCGGGCATCGACCCAAAGAATCCAATGATCCTCCTTGTAGAGGAACAGTTTGACCTGAAGGCAAAACTGAAGATGCTCGAGGAGCTAACCCGCGTGTACCTCGGGGTGCGACACCACTATGAGGTCACGGAGAAAGGACCTCTCCTGTCGGTGGTCCAGAGGAAAGAGAGATAAGGGAGAGAGGAATGAGCCAAAAACCTTTTCTACCTCTCCGGAGCAAGCGGACCCTCTGGGCCGCACAATTTACCCTGTCCGGGCTGGCGCTGGCTATGTGCGTTTGGTTCTTGACCGATTATGTTAAGCGCACCCTTTTTGGTCCCAAGGACTTCGGCCTCTACCCATGGACTTACCTGTTCTTTCACCCCGTGGAGGCTAACCTTTTCAACTATCTCGTCGTCTGCCTGGTCATAGGATTCGTGGCCCTGGTCCTATACATTATTGCTTTCAAGCGTATCTCTGCGCGCCCCAACGGCAACCTTGAGGGTATCTCTTTCGCCCTCGCCGCAGGGTCTATTGTTCTCTCCGCCCTGGTCTTGGCTGGGATCTGGCTCACGCCTTCTTTGAAAATCCGGGTGCTGGGCTCCTTGGCGGTTACCTGCTGCCCCATGCTCTGGCTCACCCCGCGGTTGGGTACCCGCCTCCACCCGGGGGCTCCCTTGATCCGTTATGGAGGCCCTACCCTCTGTGTTCTTCTCCTCGTGTGGGCGAGTATTGAGCAGCTTTCCTTCTTCCGGATGCCCGTCTACCTCATGAACGAGTACGCCGATATTTACGGGGAGACCAAAGTGAGGGATCGGTATGTGAACAACCGGGATTTTTTGGAGACAGTCACCGAGACGGACATGAAGGCCGTGAAGCTCTTTTTTGATCTTCTCCCATTCATCGGCTATCATACCTATCCTGAGGTGGAAGAGGGAATACCCTTCGGCCTATTCCGACGCTTTAACCTGGAACCCGCGCACGCCTACTTGATCTCGCTCGCCTCCAAGGCTACCTCACCGGGTTCCGACGGCGCCGAGGGGTATCGAGAACTGCTGGCTTCCCTCCAATCCTCAACCTATGGCCGCACGATCCCCCGGAGCCGAGCACCCGCATCCCCCGATGCCGCCACCCTTCTGCCGCGGGTCGAAGAGATCGACGTGGAAGGGCTCAAGAGGTTCTACAACGCCAATGCGTATGAACACAGCCACCAAAACATGGGCCGAGGGCAGATCAACCACATCGGGCACATTCTGAATCCACTGAATGAATACGAGCTGGGCAAGCCTCTCCAGGACATCTATATGCAGTATGGCCTGGGCAACACGATGCTCATGAAGTGGATCATGGACCGTTTCGGTGGCATCTCTTTTCAAAACTATTACAAAACGTACCTTTTCTACACGGTCTATTTCTGCCTCTTCTTGGCCATGGCGTTTTATTTGTTCAAAGAATGGCTTTACACACTCGCCGCTTTTAGCGCCCTGCCGGTCTGCTTTTTTTTCATGGGCTACACGGCCTTCATCGTGGCCCCGGGCATCGTACCGAGCATCCACCTCCTGGATGCACCGGCCGTGGCCTTCTTCGTCTGGTACCTGCGCAGCGGTCGGGTCCTGGCCCTCGGGTGCGCGGTGGCGGCCGCCCTGATCGCCATCGCCCTGAACAGCCAGTTTGGATTAGTCCTCTCCGCCTCGCTGCTCGTGACCTTGGTCTTCTTCGTCCTGGAGCGGAAAAGGGGCATTGAGCGCATCCACTGGGCGTTCTTTTTTATCGTCTTTCTCGGGGCCAGCTTGGCCGCGTTCCGGATGGTTCAAATCGGGCAGATCGTTTCGGTCTTTCCCTATTTTGTGACGGGCCTCTTCTCCTGGCCGGTTCGGAGAAGCATCGTGGTACTCACCTTGCTGTACCTGGTCATCTCTTACATTTTTTTGCTGGCCATCAGAAAGGACCGGTCGGAACTGAAGTACACGTATCTCTTTTTGTTCGCCTATTCCCAGGCAACCCTCCTCTACTTCTTCTGGAGTGGTCTGGTCAATCATCTGCCTCCGGTCCTGCCTTTTTTATGGCTTCAGTTTCTACTCATGCTTTTCATCGTCCAGAGGAACCTCCGCGATTCGCGCCCGGCTTGGTCCGTTCGGACCTACGAAGCCGTGGCCGTGCTCGCCTTGCTCGCCCTCATTCTCCTAGTGCCAGGAGCCCTTCATTTTTATCGGGAAAAAGGCGATTTCCTGAAGAATTTCATCGACCACCGGACCTATCGCTGGCCGTTCGAGCGAGCCGCCGTCGTGAGCACTATCGATCCCGGGCTGATCCAGGAAAGCGTTGCCCTGATCCAGGCCCACAGTACCGGCACGGACCGGGGAATCCACATGCTCTCGAAATACGACGGGATGCTTCCTTTCCTTGCCAACCGTTTCAGTGCGATGCCGCTCTTCGATCTCACCGGCTACCTCCTATCTCCGAGGGAATACGAACTTGCCCTCCGCGCCATCAAAGAGCGCCGGCCCGCGTACCTGTTCGTCGACACCAACATTCGCAGCCCGGGCGATGCCTGGGGTCTCATTAACGCGCGGGATAAAGGGTATACGATGGAGCGGGCCTCCCGCCTCTCCCGGTATGATCTCCTACGCAAGCTCTTCGAACAGGTGGCGCCGGACTATGAGAAGATTGTCGAGGGAAGGCTGATAAGCGTTTACCGAAGGATCCCCGGCCGGTGATGGATCCATGAATACGGAAAGATTCTATCCCCGCCCGGCAATGGAGCTGGTGGTCCGAAAAGAGATAAAGCGACTACGGCTCCCGCCTGAAATACGCCGATCCCCGCCGGGCCCGAGGGAAGGATCATTCCGAGATTCACGAACGCCAAGGTGAAATAGGCCAGAGGCCAATCCGCCGGATATCCAATGGCGGCCAACCCGACCAGAAACACCAGCCCCTCCACACCCCAGACAGCCATGGACAGGAGCGAAACTAGAAGTACATTCCGACGGCCCCTCAGGAAGGCCAGGGAATTGAACAAATACCCGATCAGGGAAAGGAACGGTTTAGATATTTTTTCCGGAAGGCAAGCAGCGAGGCGGCGAGTCTGGCCCTCAGCCCAGGAAGGGTTCTTCGCTGCCATCCAGATCATCAGAATCGCCGCCCCGAAAAGAGATCCCCCCACGATGAGGGAATAGATCACCGCGGAATGGGCCCTTTGGGGGGGCGGATAACAGGGCGCATAATAGGAGCACCCCCACGATCACCAATCCCTCAAAGATGCGCTCGATGAAAATCGTCCCCAGCACGCTCACCCGGCTGACGGCCTCCTTGTTCCCCAAATAAATGGCCCGCAGGAACTCTCCTGCCCGGGCCGGCAGAACGTTATTCCCCGTGTATCCGACCAAGACGCCTTCGGTCGCGTTCCGGAACCCCACCCTCTTGATCGGCTACAGCATGAGCTGCCAGCGAACTCTCTGGATTAAGAACCCGGATAGATAAATAAATAAAGACCATGGGCCCCAGCCAGAAGACGTCCAGCTCGGTAAAGGACCGGCGCAACAGGCCCAGATCCACCTTATGAATCAACCCGATGATCAGGGCCAGGCTCAACCCGATGCCCAACCATCTTTTCCATGTCCGTCCCAATCTCCCCTTAACCTCCTGACCCCCAGACCTCTTCGATCCCAGGGTCCCTCCCCTTCCGAATGGAAGGAGCTTCCTCTTCTCAGCGAAACCGATAGGCCGCAGTCTGCCAGGAGGACCTCAGGGCCGCCTTGACCAGCTTCCATTTTCGTATGGATACCTCCCCGGTGGCCCTTTGCTTTTGATTTACCGGGGTTTCATAGACCCTCAATCTTTTCAAAGAGACCATTCCGGAGATGACCACGTTGGGAGCGAACATCCGGTCCGGCAATGAAAAAAAGATCTTCTTCAAAGCCTGGCACCGCATCAGCCGGTAGGGAGAATTGACATCGAAGACCGTTGACCCGTAGAAGATACGCACGATGGTCCGGGAAGCGGCGCTCATGACCTTTCTGGCCCACGGCTGTCGAGGCCGTACCCGCCGGCCGACCAGAAAATCATAGTCGTCCCGCCGAATCCATAGATCCTCAAATTTCTCGGGAGAAATCTCATTGTCCGAATCGACCTGAAAAATCCATTCCACGCCGCTGTTCTCCCTATACCCCCGGAGGATCGTCGGCCCATGGCCGCTATTCAATTTATTATGGACAACCAGGCGGGGGATCTCCCGGGCAAGTTCATTGAGAATCCGGAGGGTGTCGTCCCTGGAGCCGTCGTTGTAAGCGTGGATTTGGAAGTCGATACCCAGTCGGGAGAGCTCTTTTGTCCACTCCTCAATGACGGTGCGGATGGCGCCGGATTCATTATATACCGGCATAACCAAAGCCAAACGGTCCTTAGACATGAACGTCTCTCCGATTCTTCACCTTTTCTTCATATAAGTTCAAGGCGGCTCCAATGACCTGGTCCATGTCGTAATATTTATAATCCCCCAGGCGCCCTCCGAAGAGAACCTGGGGAACCTTCTCCCGTTCAGCCAGATACTTCTTCAGTTTCTCCTGGTTATCGGTTGTGTTCACCGGATAATAGGGGTGTTCCCCGTCGTCCGTCTTCGGATATTCCCGCATGATCAAGGTTTTATCGGGAGGATAGCGCCTTTCCGGGTGCAGGTGACGGGGTTCATGAATGCGGATGTAGGGGACCGACCGCTCCGGGTAGTTCATGACCGAGGTCCCCTGAAAGTCCTCCACGGGGAGGACCTCCCTTTCAAACTCCAGCGTCCTCCACTCGAGCCGGCCGAATTGGTAATCGAAGAAACGGTCAATTGGTCCGCTGTAGATGATCATGCAGGAGGAGGGAACTTGCCCTCGAATGGCGAAGAAATCCACCTCAGGCATAAATTCGATCCTCTCATTGTCCAACAGATGTTCGAAGATACGATTGTATCCCTCCCGGGGGATCCCCTGCCAGGGGTCAAAGAAATAATTCTCGTCGTAGTTCTTGCGCACGGGAAGCCGTTCAATGATCGAGGGGGGCAGGAGCTTGCAATCCTTCTGCCACTGCTTTTCCGTATAGCCCCGGATGAAGGCCTCATACAGCGGCCGGCCAATCAAGGACACCGCTTTCTCTTCCAGATTGCGGGGCTCAAGAATTTTTTCCTTTTCGATCTCCTTCCGCAAAAAAGCATCTACCTCAAAAGGGCGCAGATTGATTCCGTAGAAGGAGTTGATGGTCTCAAGATTGATCGGCATCTGATAAACCTTGCCCCCGACCATGGAAAGGACCTGGTGCCGATAACCGTTGAAGGCGGTGTAGGAACCGATATAGTTCCAGACCTTCTCGCAGGAGGTATGGAAAATATGGGTGCCGAATTTATGGAATTCAATCCCCGTCTCCGGGTCTATTCCGGAGGCACAGTTTCCCCCCGGATGGGGGTATTTGTCTATGACCAGAACTTTCTCCCGGAGGTCGTTGGCGATACGCTCCGCCAAGACCGAGCCGAAGAAGCCGGCCCCCACGATGAGGTATTTTAGATTGGAAAGATCCACGTCCGTCCCTCCTAAGATCTAAACCGGCTGAGCCGGAACCGAGAATTCGCTCCGCATTCCCCCGACCTCTTACCAAAGGAGAAAGGGGGATTTTGAAGCTTGTTTTGATTTTGCGCCCAACTTGGATTTCTTCTCCTATTTGCGCTCATACACAAATGCTAATTCCGGGATCAACCGATAATTTTCCAAAACATATTGATCGATGCAGGAGGCATAATCCTCCCAGTTGAACCGTCCACCCATGAGTCCCTGGACCCTCTGCATGAAAACGTATTTAGGCCGGGCCTCCTTCAGCTCCCGGCAAGTACGCGGGTCTCCCGGGTCTTTGGCCTTCTCCCAGTCCGCTTGCCAGGGAAAATAATAGATGGAGTAAGTGGCTGGAAGCCGGCGAGCCGTGTAATAAAGGATGGGAAAGCAGAAGAAGGAGGCGATCCGGTCTTCGGGTCCGCAGCGGGATTGGATGTACTCTCCCACCCCCAAGGCGTATCCTAAATTAGCCTTCTCCGAGGAACCCACGTAATTCCAGACGGAGGCGGACTTCACGGACGCCAAGCAGGCCAAGGCGACCAGGCTGAGAATTAAGATACGGAATTTCTGCCCTTTCAGAAACCAAATGCCACTGCAGGTAGCCGCCCATGCCACGGTGAATAAGTAAAAAGGCTGGCCGTGACATCCGCCCCCGCGAAGGAATAAGGAAACGCAGACTAGGAGGACCGAAAAGCTGACCCCCATCCTCTTCCTGAAGGAGAATGGAAAAAGGAAGAGGGGTGCAACGACACCCAAGATCAGGAAAAACCGAAGAATGAGCTCCCCCTTCTCGATCCATAGGGAGCCGCCGGTGTTTGGGTTCGTACCGATTACGAACATCCATCCGTTTATCATTAGAAGGCAAGCCCTCCGGAAACTATTCATCTCCGCCGGAAGGCCCATGTATTTGGCATAAACGACGTTATTGAAGGAGATGGCCAAGTCGAAAAAGCCGCGCCAGCTCGCGTGAAGGCTCAACCAGACGACATGGATCAGGGGAACGATGGCTAACCCGGCGTAAAACAGGGGGGTCCGCAAAATCTTCCCCAGGGTCTTTTGTGAAGTCCGGGAAAAAATGGAGAAGACCGCGATCAGGCTTAGGCTGGCGAGGAGCGGATAAACGGTGGATAGGCTACCGCTCACCCAGAAGGGAAGTGCCAGGGCGCCCCAAAAGATCGGCCACCTCTTCATTCGGGATGCCTCCACCCCGAACAAGATGGGCAAAAACAAAAGGAAGCTCCAGACGAGGAAGCCGTTGGCCCAGTGTGCCTCGGTTCGGAACTGGTTCCCCCACCACACGGGGAACCAGCAAGAAATAAAGGCCATGAAGATGCTCCCCGCGATCCACCCCGCCCGGGACCTGGAGAAGACCGGGCTTTTCGCCACCGCCAGCGCGGAGGCCAAGATCAGGATCGGCTGCACGAGGCGATACTGTTGAAAATCTTGATGGGGAAAGAGGGTTACAATGCCGTGGGCGAGCATATAGGTGATGGGCATATGATGAGCGAATAGATCCTTGTACAAAGTGTATCCTTGGCTGACCAGCCAGCCCACGACGATGTTGTCGGTCTCGTCCGGGAACTCCAGCCAGTAGCGCATCTGCCAAAAACGAAGGAGGGCAAAAAATGCGGCCAGGACAAAAATTCCGTGCTTGGCCGATAACTCCCATCCTTTCCAGAATTGAAGGCGCACCAATACCGCCGCGAGGAGAAGCAAAAGAGAGGCCAGGATTCCTCGGGAAACCGCCCAACCCAGGGCGGGAAGAAGAGCGACTTTTCTAGCGATGACCATCTCCTCCACCTGGAGGGTCCCCTCGCCGGTGTACCAGACCCGGAACTCCAACCCTTTATGGGTCTCCCCTTCATGAATGGAAAGATTCTCCCGGAACCATCCTGATTCCTGCTTGGGTAGAACCCCCTTTTTTAGCGAAACCTCCTTTCCCGCAAAGATCAGATCCCAGGCTCCGCTCTTCTCGCTGGAGGCGCTATATTTCAATTTAACATCGTAAACTCCGGGCTCAAGGTGGGCGTAGGGCCCGTAAGTAAGTACTCCCGGCAGATCCCTGCCCGCAAAGGCCGTCCTGACCCGCCCTTCCAGCCGCCCGGTTCCTCCCGGGAGTTTGGAGCCCAAAATCCGGAGGTCATTTAAACCGCCTATCTGTAGAAGGAACAGGGCTGCTGTAAAGACCGCCAGAATCCATAATACCCCTTTGAAATTGAACTTTCCATCTACGACCGGAGAAAAAGGCTTCCAGAACCGAGACCGGCTCCATTTCCGTAGCAAAAAGTGGATGCGTTCCATCCCGGCTATTCGCCTCCGGATCAGACAACCGAAGAGAAAAAAGATGATTAACAGCGGGGGAGCAACTGCTCCCAGGACCAGGTAGTCTCCCAAGGGATTTTTCCGGTACTCTTTATAGGCAAAATGAAAATCGGCCAGCTCACCCTTAAATAATCTCGTCTTGCTGAACCCCGTGCCCAAGGCGAAATCCGATACTCTGTATTGGATCCCTTCATCTTTCATGTCGAGCACGGGTGATTCGTCCAAAAAGACGGTCAAATGTTTGGATCGATCCAGGGACAATCGGAAGTAGATCCATCGGTTCCGTTCCAGGAAGCTCGTCAGAATAAAGGCCTTAAAACCTTCGGAATTTTTATGCCCCACGACCAAGCCGAGGGTCGAAGGGCGAGCCAATTACAGGCGGACTCCGGAATTGGCGGGGGCAGTCTGGAAGGCGTTGTTATAGTGATCAATCTCGGCAACCTTCATCCGGAAGCGGATTTCCATCTCCTGGACTTCCCCTGCTCCTTCCTGCAGGACAAAGCCCTCGGGCAGCTTCCCGCTTTAAGCGTTGTTGAAATAGGACCAGCTGCGCTGGATGCTCTGCACTGTCCGATATTTGAAATCATCCTGGTGCCCCAAGATCCAGGCGCTCGCCCCCAGGAGGCACACCCAGAGCAACAGAGTAAGATTCGGTATTTTTGAAATGGCGAACCAACCATTTGAGGTTTTCCCGAGTGAACTTTTATTTTTGCACCCCTCGGCGCCGGCTTGCTTGCTGCTTGCCCGGCCTTCCGGTCTGTTCGGGGTTATTCATCTTCACCGGAGTCTTTCTTCATGGCTACGGTGATAATGTTGCCGAGTTTCAAAGGGATCGAGAATCGATTGCCGGAGGGAACGGGGATCTTAAGTCCCGCCGCCCAAAGCAGATGTTTCACCAGATAAAGGAGCGGAAAATGATTGTAAGATTTCCGGATCTCTAGCGTTCGGAACCCGGCCTTCTTCAAGAGAGTCCTCAGTGAAGAGGGGCTGAAAAGTTGCGGATGTTGCAGGCAATAGGCCGGCCAGCGGTCTTTAGTCATCTTCGCCAGAAAGGAAGATTCATCATGGGTAACCAGGAATAACAGCCCTTGATCCTCTAGTTTCGTACGGATTTCCTGAAGGACTTTTACGGGATCCGGCAAATGATCCAAAACATGGATCATAACCGCCGTCGAGAGGGTGCCGTCGGCGATCCTGCCGTAATCCAGCATCTCTTCCGAAAGGGTAAATTCCTTGCCTCCCAGGACTTCCTTCAACTCGGCATGAATCGACCGATTGGGTTCGAAAAGCCAAAAATGTTCAAAATTACCTTCGCGAACACAGTATTCTGAAAAGAGCCCGATGTCCGGGCCGATCTCCAGGTAATGCCCTTGCAGGGCGGAATACTTGCGTAAAACGTGAAAGTATCCTTTTTGCGTTTTTTGCACGGCCCGCGCCGGGAGACCGGCCGTATTATCCGGCATCCGGCTGTAGAGTTCGGTCAACTGGGCTTCAGAGAAATAATTTCTGCAAAAAAGAAGACCGCATTGCCGGCAGCGTACGTAAGAGAAGAAGGCCTTTTCCTGGAAAAAACCATGCCAGTGGGGCTTCAGTTCCTCAAAGGCCAAAGATTCCGCCCCTGGGCTTGAATTCCTGAAAACCTCCGGCATGGGCGGATCGTCACCGCACCCCGGGCAGGGGCGGCAGGGATAAAGGTCGGAGGGGTCCATATCTCTTCTATCTCCCAAATCCATATCTGTTCCTCAATACTCCGCGAAACTCACTCAAAACGGTCTCGTTGCATGCCCCGATTCCTCTCTTCCTGCAAACTTTGGGCGAGTTTGGTTTTGTCCGGATCCAGCTTTACCCAAATAGATCCTTGTACGCTTTGATCGCCAATTTCCAATCATATTTATTCCCCTGGGGATCATACAATTCCTTCAATTCGAAAGGGGTGCGGATCATGACAAAAGAAGAATCCTCATGGAGGATGTCTTCCCGGTAGGCATTCAAAATCGACGGACTGGCCAAGTCCTCTTTCCGAATCAGGAAAACAACGCGCTTGTTAAGGTGCGGTTTCACCTCTTTGCCTTCGCCCTGATTCAGCCAGTGAAACGGGATCAAAGGGGTGAGCATAAATTCCTCAATCCGCCCCTTCTGGGTAATGAAAACATATTCGTTGAATTCATTTTTGTTGCTCTTATTGTGTTCGTACAGGCCAAACATGTCCCTGGTTACGACCCGGCTCTCTTTCAAATATTGAGAAATGAAGGCCATTCCATTGCATACGATCAAAGCAGGCACCAAATAATGGATCAAGGTCGCCAAACCCTTTCCCACCCTCCGGAGAGAGAAAAATTCCGTGATCTGGAACCAGAAAATCAGAAGAAAGGGCAAGAGGATCGTATAGGCCTTCATGTAATTGTAATTGTGGTTGCGGTCAAAATAGGAAGATTTCATAAAGACCAGGAAAACGAAAAAAGGCGGCGCCAGCCAAAAGGATCTATCCAGGTTTTTCTTCTTCTGAAGATAAACAAACAGGAATACCAGTAATGCCCCGGAAAATAGCAGATTCCCAAACCAATCCCCTCCGCTTCTTTCCAATAGCCGGGGGAAGTGTTGCGTATACGCGGGAACATACATATTAAAAATTCCGATCATTTCCGCCGGGGAAGCCCAATGGGGTTGCCAGAACCCCGCATGGTTAAAGCTCTGGAATTGATTCGAGACAAATTTTATCCATTGGAGGCTGTGGGGGAGAATGAGTCCGAATCCGACGAGAAAAGAACCGCCCCAGAAGACGATCGACCTTCCAATCATCTTTGGGTTCCATAGAAGATCTGCGGCCGTCCACAAAAGGAGCAGGGCCAAAACGACCAGGGATCCTTCATTAAATATGTTCAGCATGCCCGCAAGAATAAAGCCAGTTAACAGAATCGAGGGGATAGGTTTTCGCCAAAGGTCCCTTTTCGACAGATCTGGGGAAAGGAAACTCTCTCTCAAGTGAAAATATGGCAGGAGGAGCAAGAAAAAGAAGGGCATGAAAAAGATCTGGACATACTGTCCTTCATAATAAACGTTCAGCAAATTACTGTTCAAGACCAAAGATAGGGAAACCAGCAAGGAAGTACTTTCCCGAAGATGCAAAACCAAACGGGCAAAATAATAGGTCAAACCGAAAAGGATCAAATAACTGATAATCAGGGAAATGAATTGGACCTTAAAGACGTGATCGGAGAGGGTAAGGAAAGCAAACGTCGCCAGAATGGCCCCATACCCCTGGCGAACGGTTTTAAGCAAGAATTCCGCATCGACATAGGAGTTGAAACGAAGAGCCCTCTGGTGTTCTTGCAAGGCTTCGTTTAGGTTCTTTTTGTTTACCTGAAAGGCGATCTCTCTTGCTGCCTCCTTCAGGGTACCCCCTTCCAGGAGAAACTGGCCAATCTCCCCATATCCGGCATGATCGATGCCGACGCGGTAAGGAGTCGTCGGGAATCCCGTTCTGAGCACCGGGGATAAAATAATCAGCAGTAGAGAGAGAATCATCAGCAAAGTTTTGGCGGTCTGGCCAGGGAGCCGCTCCCGGCGCTTCCCGGTGAAAGAGAGGGAAACCTTTTTGCCGGCTGCGGATAGGGCAAAGGCGACACCCGCGACAAGAAGGGAACCATACAAAGAAAAGACAGCGGGCTTGTTCCAGGAAACGATATATACCGCAATGATAGAGAGCGAAAGCAAACCCATGGCGGGGGCCAAAGATATGAATAAAAGAGGATTCCGAAGATGATTCGGGACCAGTAGAAAATAGATCCCCATCCCGTTCCCAACCAAAAAGATGTAAACGACGGCCACATCCCAGATAATCCGAAGGGTTTCGATCCCCCAGGGGAAAGGATAATTTAAAATCGAGGCGAACCCCGCCAGGCCCAGGAGGAGGGCATCTTTTAGCTTCCTTTCCTGGCATAGAGCGGGCCTACCCTCCTGAACGGAACTCAGCTGCAAAAAGAGAAAGGAAAGGAATGCTCCGGCGATTCCTCCGCCGACGATCCCCCATAGAAAGGAGGAAGGGGATTTTTTTTGAACGACCAGTTTTTCCACGCGGATCATCCCCTTGCCAGAATACCAAACCCGAAACTCCCAGGCCTTGTTTACATCTTCCGGCCCAACCGACAGGCTCTCCACGAGCCACCCCGCGCGGCGGACGGCGAGCTTCCCCAAGCGGGTCAAAGAAGGGGCCCCCTGGTAGACGAGGTCATAAACGCCGCTATCGGCGGATGTCGCGCTGTACTGCAGTTGGAAATCATAAAAACCTTCCGCCAGGCAAATATAGGGACCGTAAATCAGGCAGCCGCCTGGATCCTTTCCCTCCTGGGCGATCCGGGCCTGGCCGATGCGGCTCCCGATGTTTCCCGGGAGTTCGGCCCCCGCCATTTCCAGGGTCGGTTTGCCGAGATCCAACTGGCGGCTGACGAAGAGGAAGAGGGTAAGGGAAAAGATGAGCAGACAGGGAAGGACGAAACCCTTCATCCTTTTCATGCCCTCCTTCCCTCTATGATCCAAGGCAGGATGCCCCTTCATCTTCCATAAACCCCCGGATGGCTGAGCGGTCAAGTTTGCTTACCACGCTCTCCGGCGTGAAAAGAAAACCTCGAATGTCCAAGAAAACTGACGATCATGCATAATGGAATAATAACGGCGCCGGATATTTTCGGAGATAAATTGAAAA
>CAZIDC010000020.1:0-3858 GCA_964537885.1 uncultured Syntrophaceae bacterium
CGTAGAGTGTAAAGGCATAAGGGAGCTTGACTGCGAGACTGACAAGTCGAGCAGGTGCGAAAGCAGGTCTTAGTGATCCGGCGGTTCTGAATGGAAGGGCCGTCGCTCAACGGATAAAAGGTACGCCGGGGATAACAGGCTGATCTCCCCCAAGAGTCCACATCGACGGGGAGGTTTGGCACCTCGATGTCGGCTCATCGCATCCTGGGGCTGAAGTAGGTCCCAAGGGTTCGGCTGTTCGCCGATTAAAGCGGTACGTGAGCTGGGTTTAGAACGTCGTGAGACAGTTCGGTCCCTATCTGATGTGGGCGCAGGATATTTGAGAGGAGCTGTCCTTAGTACGAGAGGACCGGGATGGACGAACCTCTAGTGTGCCAGTTGTTCCGCCAGGAGCATCGCTGGGTAGCTATGTTCGGAAAGGATAACCGCTGAAAGCATCTAAGCGGGAAACCTACCTCGAGATTAGATATCCCTTTTCGGTGGAGACACCGGAGCTAAAGACCCCTTGTAGACTACAAGGTTGATAGGCCAGAGGTGTAAGTCCAGCAATGGATTGAGCTTACTGGTACTAATGGGTCGTGCGGCTTGATCATAATTTTTTTTATTCAGCTCGCCTGCTGTCAATGTGAGATTGTCATTTTTTTCCGTTTTCGGTGGCGATAGCGGAGGGGCTACACCTGTTTCCATTCCGAACACAGAAGTTAAGCCCTCCAGCGCCAATGGTACTGTCCTGGTAACGGGATGGGAGAGTAGGTCGCTGCCGGAATTTTTATGAGAGCCCCTCTTCGCTGGCTTTTTAGAGCGGATCGAAGAGGGGCTTTTTTTATTTTTAGTTTTGCAAACTTGACAACGGTATGTTATAAGTATTTGATCAAAAAATTTAGGGGAGAAGACGGCTATGTCGGGTCACTCGAAATGGAGTACGATCAAACATAAAAAGGGCAAAGAGGACGCGCGCCGGGGAAAAATTTTCACCAAGCTCATCAAGGAGATTACCATAGCCGCGCGGATGGGGGGCGGCGACCCCAACGGGAATCCCCGTTTGCGCAGCGCGATCCTGGCGGCGAAGGCAGAAAATATGCCCAAGGAAAACATCGAACGGGCGGTCAAAAAAGGAACCGGCGAACTTCCAGGGGTCGCCTATGAGGAAGCCACGTTCGAAGGATACGGGCCCGGGGGCGTTGCTGTCCTGGTGGAAATTCTTTCCGACAATCGCAAGAGAACGGTCGCGGACATCCGGCATATCTTCGCCAAGAATGCCGGCAACCTGGGGGAAGCCGGATGCGTCTCTTGGATGTTTGATAAGAGGGGACTGATCGTTTTCGAAAAAGACAAAGTCGATGAGGAGAAATTGATGAACCTGGCAGTGGAAGCGGGAGCTCAGGATGTCCGGGAAACGGACAAGGAGTTCGAAGTCATAACGGAGCCGGCCGCTTTCGAGCCGATCAAGAAGCAATTAGAGGAAATCCATCTGAACTTTTCGTACGCCGAGATCAGCATGGTCCCCCAATCCACCGTTCGGCTCGTGGGCAAAGAAGCCCAGCAGATGCTCCGGCTCGTGGAAAGCCTGGAGGATTCCGACGACGTGCAGCACGTCTACGCCAATTTTGATATCCCCGATGAGGAAATGGAGCAGTTGGGTGTTTAAAGAAACCAAGCCGTTTTCCGGATCCGGCGCCCCCGCAGGGGAGGGGGTGCGGATTCTGGGAGTGGATCCGGGAATGGGGGCGACGGGTTTCGGAGTTATTGAAATCGGTCCGCGCGATTCGATCCGTTACTTGGGGAGCGGGGTTCTGCGGCCCAAAGTCCAGCAACCTTTTTCACGGCGCATCCAGCATATTTTTCACGGCCTAAGCCAGCAAATCAAAACTTTCACTCCCAACCTTATTGCGGTGGAAAGGCCCTTCCTGGCCAAGAACGTCAAGAGCGCGATGCTGTTGGGGCAAGCGAGGGGGGTGGCCATTCTGGCCGCGGCCGAAGCCGGCGTGGAAGTTCAGGAGTTTAGCCCGCTTGAGGTGAAACAGGCGGTTGTAGGGTATGGCCGAGCGGCCAAGGAACAAGTTCAAGTTATGATCCGGGCGCTTCTTCATCCGCCCCTGGAATTAACGGCGGACGCCGCCGATGCGCTGGCGGTTGCGCTCTGTTTGGCGCACTCGCTCTCCTGGCAGACTTCTTTGCGAACCCTGGAACGGAAGCGGGATTTGTCCAAGGCCTCGGGGCCGGGTCGCGACCCAAAGTTGTACTTGGGGGGCGGCCGATGATCGCCCAGATCCGGGGCCATTTGATCCAGAAAAACCCTAACTCCATCATCGTGGAGGCCAATGGAATCGGTTATCAACTCTTTATTTCGCTCACAACTTTCTACGAGCTTCCCGATTCTGAACAGACCGTCAAGCTCCATACCCACACTCATGTGCGGGAAGATCTGCTGCAGCTTTATGGATTTTCAACCCTTTTAGAGAAGAATCTTTTTCAGATCCTGATCAGCGTTTCGGGCATCGGGCCGAAACTGGCCCTGAACATCCTCTCGGGCATATCCCCGATGGAGCTTGTTCAATCGCTAAGGTTGGGAGACATTGTCCGTTTATTAACCATCCCGGGGGTTGGACGCAAAACGGCTGAACGGATGGTCCTCGACCTGCAAGAGAAAGCCCGAGAGGTCGAAACGAAACTGACCATTCCCCGGATGGAACCTCTTCCGGCCGATGGCCTTGCCGAGGATGTGGTTTCCGCCCTAATCAATCTGGGGTATAAAAAGAGCCAGGCGCAAAAGGCCGTGGAAAGCGTTCTCCGGCAGGGTCCGGAGATGAACCTGGAAAAGTTACTCAAAGCAAGCCTGAGGGTTCTGGCGGTAGGCTGAAGAAATGGCTGGCAAACGAGAGGATTCGAACATAACGGGTGCTTACGCCGGGAAACCATCCCTGGTAGACCGGGGGATCCAGCCCGAGATAATTGAAGAAGATCTTCGCTATGATGCCAATCTTCGGCCAAAAAACCTGGCCGAATATATCGGGCAGGTTGAGGTCAAGAACAACCTCCGCGTATTTATCGAAGCGGCCAGGAACCGAGGGGAAGCGCTGGACCATGTCCTTTTTTCCGGCCCTCCCGGGCTGGGGAAGACGACGCTGGCTTACATCATCTCTTCCGAACTCCGGGTAAATCTCAAGGCGACCTCGGGGCCGGTGATCGAGCGGCCGGGGGATCTGGCGGCCATCCTCAGCAATCTCAAGGAACACGACGTATTATTCATCGATGAAATCCATCGTCTGAATCATGTGGTGGAAGAAATTCTATATCCGGCGATGGAGGATTTTCAGATTGACATCCTGATCGGGCAGGGTCCCGGAGCCCGGTCGGTGAAGTTGAATCTTCCTCCTTTCACTTTGGTGGGGGCAACCACCCGGGCCGGCCTCCTTACCTTCCCCCTGCGCGACCGGTTCGGAATTAACTTTCGCCTGGAGTTTTATTCTCCCGCGGAACTCGAAAAAATCCTCCTTCGTTCGGCCCAGATCCTGAATATGGCCATCGATGATTCGGGGGCGGAAGAGATCGCCAAAAGGTCGCGGGGGACTCCGCGGGTGGCCAATCGTTTACTCCGGCGGGTCCGTGATTTTGCCCAGGTGCAGGCCCAGGGGGTGATTGACCGGGTGGTGGCTGACCAGGCCCTGAAGCTCCTGGAGGTCGATGAACGGGGGCTGGATAAGATGGATCGCAAGATCCTCCTGACCATTCTGGAAAAATTTAGCGGCGGGCCGGTAGGCCTGGAGACGCTCGCCGTAGCCGTGAATGAAGAGAAAGACACCATCGAAGACGTTTATGAACCTTATTTGATTCAGGAAGGATTTCTGGACCGCACCC
>CAZIDC010000020.1:3958-16026 GCA_964537885.1 uncultured Syntrophaceae bacterium
GACGACGGGGCCGAAACCGACCTGGACTTAGGGCATTATGAACGATATACCACCGCCCGTTTGAGCCGGCGGAATAATTTCACTACCGGCCAGGTTTATTACTCGGTGATCATGAAGGAGCGGAGGGGGGATTACCTCGGGGGGACCGTTCAGGTGATTCCCCATATAACCGATGAAATCAAAAGAAACATCCTGGCCATCTCCGACGATGCCGATGTGGCCATCATTGAAATCGGGGGCACGGTCGGCGACATTGAAAGCCTCCCCTTTTTAGAGGCCATCCGCCAGCTCAAGTCCGACTTGGGCCGGGAGAATTCCCTGTACATCCACCTGACCCTTGTTCCCTTCATCAAAACTTCCGAAGAGCTAAAAACCAAACCCACCCAGCACAGCGTGATGAAACTGCGGGAGATCGGTATCCAGCCGGACATCCTGATCTGCCGAACGGATCAATTCCTCCCGCCGGAGATCAAGGCCAAGATCGCCCTGTTCTGCAACGTGGAGAAGGATGCGGTGGTCACCGCCAAAGATGTGGAGTCCATCTATGAAGTTCCTTTATTTTTCCACCAGGAAGGGCTGGATGAAAAAATCGTCCAGCTGCTGAATATCTGGACCCGCGCCCCGCGCTTGGAGGAGTGGGAGGAAATCGTCCAGGTAATAAAAAATCCGCGGGGGTCGGTGGATATTGCCATCGTGGGGAAGTACGTGAACCTGAAGGATTCTTATAAAAGCCTTAATGAGGCGTTGATCCATGGGGGGATTGCCAACCGCTGCCGGGTGAACCTTCATTACCAGGATTCAGAAATCCTCCAGAAAGAGGGGGTCGAAAAATTTTTGAAGAAAGTGGACGGAATTTTGGTTCCCGGGGGGTTTGGCGATCGGGGGATTGAGGGCAAAATCCTCGCGGTGCAGTATGCGCGGGAGATGCTGGTTCCTTTCCTTGGAATTTGCCTGGGAATGCAGCTGGCCATTGTCGAAGTTGCCCGGCATGCTTGCGGACTCACGGGGGCGAACAGCAGCGAGTTTGATCCGGGAACCCGCCACCCCGTAATCGACTTGCTCCCCGAGCAGCAGGGCGTCGTGGATAAAGGGGGAACCATGCGCCTCGGTGCTTATCCCGCGGTTTTGCGAGAGGGGTCTTTAGCCCATCAGGCTTATCAGGAGTCGCCCATTGCCGAGCGACACCGCCACCGCTACGAAGTAAACAACGACTACCGGGAGCTCCTGGCAGAAAAAGGTTTTATCTTTAGCGGGCTATCTCCAGACGGCCGACTGGTGGAAATCTCGGAGCTGCGGGACCACCCCTGGTTTTTGGGCTGCCAGTTTCACCCGGAATTGAAATCCAGGCCCCGGGATCCCCATCCTCTATTCCGGGAATTTATTCGCGCCGCGCTGAAGGAGAAGAAAAAGAAGAGGAGAAAAAGTTCGTGAGCCCTCCTGCCTTTCCGGCCGTAAAAGAAGTTGCGGTGGGATCCGTAACCATTGGGGGGAGAAGACCTTTCGCCCTCATCGCCGGTCCCTGCGTAATCGAGTCCGCCGAAGCCTGCCGGGAGACCGCCGCGTTTTTGGCGGACCTAACGTCCTCCTTGGGGATCCCCCTGATCTTCAAGTCCTCTTACGACAAAGCGAACCGGAGCGGCTTGCGTTCCTTCCGTGGGCCGGGATTGGTTCAGGGGCTGGAGGTTCTCGGGAAGATCAAGGGCGACCTGGGGATTCCGGTTCTTTCAGACGTCCACCGGTTTGAAGAGGTGGGACCGGCGGCCAAGATCCTCGACGCCCTCCAGATTCCCGCCTTCCTTTGCCGGCAGACCGATTTCGTCCTCGCCGTGGCCGGAACCCGTAAAGTAGTGAACGTCAAGAAGGGACAATTTTTATCCCCCTGGGATGCGCGGAATATCGTCGAGAAGATAGAGTCGACCGGGAATAAATCGATCCTTCTCACCGAGCGGGGGACGTCATTCGGTTACCACAATTTAGTCGCCGACATGCGTTCTTTAGTGATCATGCGCGAGATGGGGTATCCAGTTATTTTTGATGTAACCCACAGCCTCCAGTTGCCCGGAGCTCTGGGAACTTCTTCGGGGGGACAGCGGGAGTTCATCGCGGCTCTGGCCCGGGCCGCTGTGGCCGTCGGCGTCGACGGCCTTTTCATGGAAGTTCATCCGGACCCGCAGGCGGCCCTATGCGATGGGCCCAATTCCCAACCCCTAAAGGGGCTGAAACCTCTCTTAGAACAACTCTTGGCGATTGACCGGATCGCCAAAAATCCGCAGAGCGCATAGCGCAAAGCGAAAAGCAAATAATCATTTTTTGTAACAGTTTAGTTCTTTGATCCGCCTCAGGCGGACTTAAATCCCTCCCCACCTCCCTTTTTCAAAGGGAGGAGAAATATTTCCCCCTTTTCTAAAGGGGGATTAGACGTATTTAACAAAGAGCTAAAGTGATATAATTTTTTTTAAATGTTTTATGCTTTTGTTTTGTATTTTTCGCTCTGCGCTTTGCGTTAGTCCTGAGGCTTGGAAAAGGGAAAGTTATTTTGCGGCGAAAAGATTGGCAGAAGAGAGCTAAAGCCATCCGCCTTCTTCTCCTGGACGTGGATGGAGTCCTTACCGATGGGCGGATCATTTATGATGGGTCCGGACGGGAATTCAAATCCTTCAACATTAAAGACGGTCTGGGGATGGTTCTTCTCCAGCGGGCCGGGCTGGAGATCGGAATCCTCTCCGGGAAAAAATCTCCGGCGGTGACTGCCCGCGCCAAAGAACTGGGGATTGGTCTTTGCAAACAGAAAGTTTTAGACAAGGGGAAAGCTCTAAGGGCGATCCTGCGGATGAAAAATATCAGGGCGGAGCAAGTTTGTTTTGTGGGGGATGATCTGGTTGATTTACCGGTTTTCCTCTGCGCGGGTCTGGCCGTAGCGGTGGCGGACAGCGCGGAGGATGTGCAAGCGAACGCCCATTACGTAACCCGCCTTCCCGGAGGACAGGGGGCCGTTCGGGAAGTCTGCGAACTCATCCTGAAGGCCCAGGGGCAATGGAAAAAGGTAACTCACTCGTATTTTGCCCCCTCGCGGTAAATTTTCTTTCCATGAGGGCCCTCTTCCCCCTCTCTCCCTTCCAACCTTCCGTACCGCACCGGAGATGGAATCCAGTCCAAAAAGGACCTTTACACCCTTCGGGCACAATGGTAGAATGTTGGCGGATTGGAAAAGGTCTTAGCGATGAAAAAATTGCGGTACCTCCTGGGAGTGATCATCCTCGGCAGCCTGGCAGCAGTGGCCGGGATCGCCTGGCAAACCATGACCCCCTCCAAAGAAAAAACTCAACCCCTAACCAAGACCACTTCTCCCGCGGACCTTAAGCTGGACCGCATACGGTATACCGAAACCCGGGAAGGGATGAAAGAGTGGGAATTGGAAGCCTCTTCCGCGCAGTATTTCAAAGAGGAAAACATCGTGATCCTGAAAAAAGTTAAAGCCACCTTTTTCGGAAAGAACCAAGAGACTTATGTTCTCGTGGGGGATGCGGGAAAATTCAACACCCAGACCAAAGTAATCGAAATGTTCGGCGGCGTAAACGTTGATTCCAGCGACGGCTACCATTTCCGCACCCAGAGTCTGAAGTATCAAGCGGACAAACGGGAGCTCAGCACCCCAGACCCGGTCCGGGTCGAGGGTCCCCAAATTCGCGTCGAAGGAATCGGGCTGATCGTGGAAGTGGATCGGCAGCGTCTTCAGGTTCTGCGGGAGGTGAATACCATTCTTTCCCGGGTGGGAGGGGACGCTTCTTGAAGAAGGGCTTTGCGGTCTTCATTGCCTTGTTGGTTTTATCAGTCGTTGGAACGAGCGGAGGGGCGGAGAAGAAGCCTCTTCTTCTTGGGAAAACAGGCCTGGGGGCGAGCGGCCGTTCCGCCCAACCTCTGCGCATCACCTCCCAAAAACTTGAGGCCGACAATAAAAATAGGTTTATCCTTTTTACCGGGAAGGTTGTAGCCCAACAAGGGGAAATGACCATCTATGCCGACTCCGCCCGGGTTAATTACGAAAAAAAAGCAGAAGGGAATGAAGTGCGGGAAATCGTGGCCACGGGCGACGTGAAGATTCAAGAGGGGGAACGCCTGGCCACGGGACAAAAAGCGGTTTTTTACAACAGCGAGCAGAAAATTGTTCTGACCGGGCAACCCAAGGTGTGGCAGGGGAAAGATATGGTCAGCGGCGAGAAAATTACCGTCCTCCTTGAGGAAGATAAGAGTTTTGTCGAAAGCGGATCCGAGCGGCGGGTGGAAGTCATCCTTTACCCCAAAGGAGGGCAAGGCCCGGGACAAGGGAAGCCATGAATCCGCTTCCCACTCTGGTTGCCCTGGGATTGAAAAAAAGATATAATGAAAAATGGGCCGTGGACTCAGTGGATCTGGAGTTCCGCGGCGGCGAGGTGATTGGCCTTTTAGGACCCAATGGGGCGGGGAAGACGACGACCTTTTACATGATCGTCGGGCTGGTCAGGCCACAAGGGGGTCAGGTTTTCCTGTGCGGGGAAGACATCACCCAAGCTCCCATGTATTTACGGGCGCGGAAAGGGGTAACCTATCTCCCCCAGGAACCGTCGGTTTTCCGCAAACTAACCGTGGAGGAAAACATCCTGGCCATACTGGAGACCCTGGACCTTTCACGGGAGGAAAGGGGGCGGCGGTTGGCCGCTCTTTTGGATGAATTGAAAATTTCTCATCTGGCCAAACGCAAAGCTTTTTCCCTTTCGGGGGGGGAACGAAGAAGAGTGGAGATCACTCGATCTTTGGTCACTTCTCCCCGGTTTATCCTCCTGGATGAACCTTTTGCGGGGATTGACCCCTTAGCGGTGGTGGACATTCAAGGAATTATCTCCCAGCTCAAAGCCAAAGGGATTGGCGTGGTCATTTCCGACCATAATGTGCGGGAAACTTTGGGGGTCTGCGACCAAGCCTACATTATCAGCGAAGGGAAGATATTGGAACGGGGAACTCCGGAAGAGATTTCCCAGAGCCGGAAAGCCCGCGAGATCTATTTGGGGGAAAATTTTCAGTTTTAACGGGGGAAAAGGGTGCTCCGGAGAGAAAAATCTTTAAAATTTAGGCCTGAAGAGACGATGAGAAACGCAAGAGAGAAAGACCTATTTTCAGAGGAAGCCCAAAAGAGGATGGGCCTTTGATATGGCTTTAGAGATTCGCCAGACCCTTAAACTTACCCAACAGCCAATCATGACGCCGCAATTGCAGCAGGCGATTAAACTCCTGCAGCTTTCGCGGATGGAATTAGTGGATCTGGTCCGTCAAGAACAGGAAGAAAACCCCCTTCTCGATGAGGTTATCGAATCCAACGAAGAGACTGAACCCCTTGCGGTCAATTATGAAATGCCATCCACATCCCCTCCGGAGGTCAAAGAGAGGCCAGATGAGGAAAGGGAAATTCCCGACCTAAATTGGAGGTCAGACGGCTTTTCCTCGAGAGCCAAGGATGGAGAAGAGGATGATGACCGGCCCACTTTTGAGAATTTTCTCACCCGGAAAACCACTCTGTATGACCACCTTTTATGGCAAATCCGGTTGAATGATTTCAATGAAGAAGAATGCCTGATCGCGACCGTGATCATTGGCAACCTCAACGAAGACGGCCTGCTCCAGGGGTCGCTGGAAGAAATTGCCGCTCAGAGCGGACTTGATCTGGCCAGTTTGGAAAGGGTAATCAAGAAAATCCAGGCTCTGGACCCTCCCGGAATCGCGGGACGGGACCTGAAAGAATGTCTCCTCTTGCAAGCGCAGCAATTGTGCCCTCATGAACCATTGGTTCAGGAGATCATCCGTGACCATCTCCACTATTTAGGCCGGCGCAACTACCATGCGGTTGCCAAAGAATTGGGGGTGCCGCTCGAAGAAGTCCTAAGGATCACGCGGCTCATCAGTGAACTGGATCCCAAACCCGGCTGGCATTTTAGCGATGAAAGTATTCCCTACATTATTCCGGATGTCTATATTTATAAGATTGGGGACGAATATGTGGTGGTGCTCAACGAAGACGGTTTGCCCAAATTGCGCATCAACCCCTTCTACCGGGATGTCCTGAGGGGCCAGGCCCACCCCGGAGGAGGGGCGAGAGAATACATTAATGAAAAAATTCGCTCGGCGCTTTGGCTGATTAAATCCATTCACCAACGCCAGCGAACGATCTACCGGGTGACCAAATCCATCGTCAAATTTCAAAGGGAATTTCTGGATAAGGGCGTAGCCTATATGAAACCCATGGTCCTCAAGGATGTGGCCGCGGATGTGGAGATGCATGAATCCACCATCAGCCGGGTGACTTCGAACAAATATGTCCACACTCCCCAGGGGATCTTTGAATTAAAATATTTTTTCAACAGCAGTATCCATACCTCCCGGGGGGAGAACGTGGCCTCCGAAAGCGTCAAGGAAAAGATCCGCGAAATCCTTTCCAAGGAAGACCACCAAAAACCATACAGCGACCAAGATCTGGTAGAAATCCTGAAAAAGCAGGAAATTCTCATTGCTCGCCGGACGGTTACGAAGTATCGGGAAATCCTTGGGATTCTCCCGTCCACCCAGCGGAAACAGGTCCTCTAAAGTGAGTAAGAGTGGAAAAGTCTGAAGTTAAAATGGACGCCGATTTATAAAAACTAAGCTACCCTGCCGGGCAAAATTTAATTTTTTAGGTACTAACGATAGAGGTTCTTGCAAAAGTCCGTAATTTACCCTTCGACAGGCTCAGGGTGAACGGGCTTAGGTTGAAATTATTTAGTTTTTCCGTTCGTGGTGAGCTTGTCGAACCACAAAAAAATACTTTTGCAAGAGCCTCGATATAAACGATATAAAGGAGGCGTAAGGCATGCAAGTTTCCGTGACTTTCCGGAATACCGAATCAAAGGAAATCTTGCGCGATTACGTGCAAGAAAAACTATCCAAGCTGAAAAAATATTTAGACTATCCTCTGGAAGCCAATGTAGTTTTAGCGGTGGAAAAACACCGCCAGATCGCTGAAGTCACGATGGTAGCCAACCGGATTACGATCAATGCCCAGGAAGAAACCGAGGATATGTTCTCGGCGATTGACCGGGTGGCGGATAAATTGGAGCGGCAGATCCTCAAATACAAGGAGAAGATCAAACGGCATAAAATCAATTCCGGGGTACCCGAGTCGAGCTGGCGCATCGATGTCTATGCCGCGGGAAGCTTTGATGAAGGGGGTCAGCCCCGGGTCATCAAAAGCAAGAAGCTTATAGCCAAGCCGATGGCGGTCGAGGAAGCTGCCATGCAGATGGACCTTTTAAATAATGATTTCCTGGTTTTCACCAATGCCAACACGAAAATCCTCAATATCATCTACCGGTTAAAAGACGGCCATTATGGCTTGATTGAACCCCAGGTCGATTAAATTCAGATTTTTATGAAAATCTTGGATATTTTGGATAAAGAGACGATTGTTTCCGAGCTTGTTTCCCGGAACAAAGAAGGAGTTTTACGGGAATTGGTCCGGGTGCTCATGCGGGTGGAAAAACAGATTAATGAAGAACGGATTATGGAAATCCTGATGGAACGAGAAAGCCTGGGAAGCACCGGGATTGGGGAGGGGGTAGCCATTCCCCACGGGAAGAGCAAAGATCTTAAACGGCTCCTGGCCTCCTTCGGCAGAAGCAATCCCGGCATGGACTTTCAATCGATGGATGGCAAACCTACCCACCTGTTTTTCCTCCTGGTTGCGCCGGAAAATTCGGCCGGGATCCACTTGAAAGCCCTGGCCCGCATCTCGCGCCTGATGAAAGATCAGGCCTTTCGCCAACGGCTGGTAGAGGCCAAGTCCGCAGAAGAGATTTACTCCCTTTTTGCCGAGAGTGATGAAAAACTTTGAAGGAAGGCCTGGAAGGAAACTCCTTTACCCCCGCTTTATCTAAGCAACTTTAGTCGGCCACCATGCAAGAACTAAAAAATTTGCGCATCGTAATCATCACGGGACTTTCCGGTTCGGGGAAAAGCACGGCCAGCCGGGCCCTGGAAGATATGGGCTTTTTCTGCGTGGACAATTTGCCCATCGCCCTTTTGCCTAAGCTCTTTGAACTGCGTCTGGCCTCTATTGGAGAATATTCTAAAATCGCTTTGGTAATGGATCTTCGCGAAAAGGAATTTCTTAAAACCTATCCCGGGGTCTTCGAACGGATGAAAGAAGAGGGATTCCAGCTGGAAATCCTTTTTCTTGAAGCCTCTAATGAGGTGTTGGTCCGGCGGTACAGCCAAACCAGGAGAACGCATCCCCTGGCCGATGGCTGCAGCGTGTTGGAGGGGATCTGTAAGGAACGGGAGATGCTGGCCGGTCTCCGCTCCCTGGCTACGGTGGTCATCGATACCTCGACCTATAACGTCCATCAGCTGGAAGGAGCGATCCGGGAGCTATTCGGCCAGAGACCGAAAGGCCGGCGATTAAACCTGACTTTCCTTTCTTTTGGATACAGCCGGGGAATCCCCCAGGAGGCCGATGTGGTGGTGGATGTTCGCTTTCTCCCCAATCCTTATTTTGTGGAGGAATTTAAAGCTTTGCCGGGAACGGACGAAAGGATCCGCGATTACCTGATGGCCTTTGAAGAAACGGCCGATTTTTTGGGCCGTTTTCAGAGCTTTTTGGAATATCTTTTGCCTCTTTACGAACGGGAAGGGAAAACATATCTTACCGTGGCCATCGGGTGCACAGGGGGCAAGCATCGATCGGTGGCCATCGCTGAAAAGCTGGAGAAGATGTTTAAGGAGCAATTTCCCGTGCGTTTGCGCCATCGAGACTTAGAAAATTCTCTTTGAAAGACGAATCGCGGTATTAAGAAAGAGAGGCACGGAAGCCTATGGTCGGGGTAATATTGGTCACCCATCCACAATTGGGCAAAGAATTTATCCGCTCGGCAGAATTAATCTGCGGCAAGTTCAATGGACTGGAGGCCATTTCCATTGACACGCGGAAAGAAGTGGAAGATCTGCGGCGGGAGATTGCCGAAGCCATCCACCGGGTAGACAACGGGCAGGGGGTGCTGATCCTGACGGACATGTTTGGCGGAACCCCTTCCAACATGAGCCTGGCTTTTCTGGATGAGAACCGGGTCGAGGTTCTCACGGGTCTTAACCTTCCCATGCTGATCAAGCTGGCCAGCTGCCGGGAAGGGCGGGAGTTGAAAGAACTCGCCAGAATGGTCAAGGAAGCGGGCCAAAAGAATATAAACTTAGCCAGTGAAATCCTGCAGAAGAAATCCTGAACATCCGGGGATGGTCATGGGGGAGGAAGGCCGGATTGAAATCGGCGAGATGACCGAGCAGGACCTGGAAGACGTCATGGAGATTGAGCGGAGTTCTTTTCCCGCCCCTTGGTCCAGATCCCTTTTCGCAAGGGAATTGGCCCTGCCTTTTGCCAAATCATTCGTGGCCCGGGAAGTTCCGCCGGAGCGAATTGCCGGATATCTGTGTTTTTGGCTCGTGGAACCGGAGGCCCATATTTTGAACCTTGCCATTCATCCGGATCGAAGAAGAAGAGGGATTGGAACCTACCTATTGCACGCCGGGGTGAACTATTGCCGGGCGAGAGGGATTCAGGAGATTACCCTTGAGGTTCGTCGTTCTAATTACAAGGCGATTGCTCTTTACCGGAATTTCCGTTTCCAATCCCAAGGAATCCGGCCGCGCTATTACCGGGACAGCGGGGAGGATGCGGTCATCATGGGCCTCCAACTGGAAGGCCAGAATCCGGCGACACCCGCATGAAAACTCATCCGCGAGAGGTCAAAGCGAAGGTTCTGCTCCAGCGAAAAGTTGGGCCGGATACGTTTCTTCTGCGCCTTCTTAGCCCGGAAATCGCCCGCCTAGCCCTGCCCGGGCAATTCGTCATGCTGCGGGTCAGCGATTCTACCGATCCGTTTTTACGCCGTCCTTTCAGCTTTTTCCGGATTTTTCCCCCGCAAGGGGAAAGAAAGCGGCCGGAAGACGAAGGGGCGTTGGAGATTTGCTATCAAGTTGTCGGGCGGGGAACCTCCCGCATGGCCCAGTTGCGGATGGGGGAGCGACTGGATGTCCTCGGTCCTCTGGGAAAAGGTTTTGAGCTGGCCGAAGGCCGATCCCGGATCCTTCTGATCGGGGGGGGGATCGGGATTGCCCCGCTCGTTGCCTGGGCCGAGCAACTGCGCCGGAAGGAGGGAAAGAAAAAGAGATTCGCCAAAGCCTCCGGCAGTTCCCAAGAGGTTTTAATCCTGCTCGGCGGAAAAAGCCGGGGGAAAATTCCAGGGATCAGGGAACTCCAAAGGATGGGGTTCGAGCCTCAAGTAGCCACAGAGGATGGGAGCCTGGGAATCCAGGGATTGGCGACGGATTTGTTAGAACGGGAACTGTTGACCCAGGGTCCCAAATCAGTAGCGCTTTATTCCTGCGGGCCATTGCCCATGTTGGCCCGGGTGGCTCAGATTGCCGATCAGTTCGATATTCCTTGCCAGGTCCTTCTCGAAGCCCGCATGGCCTGCGGTGTAGGGGCTTGCCTGGGGTGCATGGTCAAAGCCAGGGACAAGGGGATAAGGGGGTCCCCAAAGGAAGAGGAATTAGAGTCTTCACGAATGATTGGCCAATGGGAGGGGGAAGGCGAAGTGGGGACAATGAGTTCTAAACCAGAGGGCTCAAGGACGATGATTGCTGAAATCCCGGCCTTTCGGTATGTTCGGGTTTGTAAAGAAGGCCCCGTCTTTGAAGCCCGGGATATTCTTTGGGAGTAAAAGGGATCCCCGCCATGAGATTAAAAACGGACGATCCAACTCTGCAGGTTACCCTCGGCTCCCTTAAGCTGAAAAATCCCGTGATTGCAGCCTCGGGTACCTTTGGCTACGGGGAAGAATATTCCGGGATCATTCCCTTGGGATCTCTTGGGGCCATAGTCACCAAGGGTCTTTCCTTGGAGCCGCGCAAGGGGAATCCTCCGCCCCGCCTGGCCGAAACTCCTTCGGGGATGCTCAATGCCATCGGCCTGGAAAACGTGGGACTGGAAGCCTTTCTGCGGGAAAAGCTGCCTTTTTTAAGGAGGGTTCGGTGCCCGGTCCTGGTCAATATTTTTGGGAATACGGTTAAAGAGTATGGCGAGATAGCCAGAAGGCTTGCGGATGTCGAAGGGATTGCCGGACTGGAAGTGAACATCTCCTGCCCGAACCTGAAAGGCGGCGGTGTGCTCTTCGCCTCCGAACCTACGGCCGTTCATCAGGTGATATCAAAAGTCCGGCGGTCAAGCCCTTCTTTTATGATGGTCAAGCTTTCTCCCAACGTGGCCGATATCGGCAAGATTGCCCTGGCTGCGGAAGAGGCCGGGGCCGACGCGGTCTCCCTGATCAACACCCTGACCGGTCTGGCCATCGATGTTCAGACTCGAACTCCCGTCCTGGGGAACATTACAGGGGGTCTTTCGGGTCCGGCCATTAAGCCCATTGGCGTCCGCATGGTCTGGCAGGTGGCCCAATCCGTGCACATCCCGATCGTGGGCATGGGGGGGATCGTAACTGCCAAAGATGCTCTGGAGTATCTGATCGCCGGAGCCACGGCGATACAAGTTGGTTCTGCCCATTTCACCGATCCCCGAGCCGGGTTGAAAATTATCGATGGAATTTCGGCGTATTTAAAGGCCAATGGAATCTCCGGTCTTTCCCCCCTGATCGGGAGCTTAAAAACCAAAGGGGATTAGGAGAACGTTTCCCGCCCAGGACTTATCCAACCACCGCCTTTCTTGCAGAGGCCCAATTCAATTTTCTCTCCGCCTCCTTAAGGAATTAAAAAAAACTTGAAATAAACATCTATCTCCGCTATTCTACCGATCGTGAAACCACGGAGGACGGGTCTCCTTAGGGTTAATTTAAAATGTTAAGAAATGGAGGATATTTTATGGAAAATAATGATATTTTATTTAAAAAGGAAGAAGGAGTCGGGACGATTTTATTGAACCGTCCTGAACGAAAAAATGCCTTTACCCTGGGCATGATTCATCAATGGGTGCATACTTTGGAAGAATGGCGGGTCGACCCGGA
>CAZIDC010000021.1:0-8372 GCA_964537885.1 uncultured Syntrophaceae bacterium
CTCCACTTCACCCCACGCCCCTAATTTTTCTCCGATGATGATCACCACCCCGGTGATCCCCTCAATCGACTTGGCCCTCTCCAACCCTTGGGGCAAGTCGGCCGGAGAGTTCATAAGGTTCCCAATGGCCGTGGCCGCCGCATCGGCCAGCGAAGCAGACGGCGCGAGGACGCAGACCGCGTCAGCCCGGCCAAAGCTTAGAGAGGGGCCGACGGTTCCCGAAGAAGTGCACACCCCCCATCCATGATCGGCGGCCGGAATCCGCAGGCCTACCCGCAAACTTAAAGGTGAGTGGCTGGCATAAATACCCACTTTCAAGTCCCTAAGGGAATGAATAAAAATGTCTCCGCCGTTTTCCACGATAACTTCCGCGGCTTCCCGCAAAAGTTCCCGCCCCACAAATTCAGCCATAGCCCCGGCCACCGCGGCCATGGGACCTACCCCGGCACGTTGAGCTGCCCCAATCATCTCCCGGATGATTGGCGAGGCCATCCCATCGGCCGCCAGCGGGGTAAGCGATCGGAAAAATTCAGGGTGGAGGGCGATGTATTGCTCGAGCTGGTATCTATAGCGGATCACCGCATCACGGGCCGAATTTTGCAGATCCCGGCTGGCCTTGATAAAAAGGTCTGTTTCCTTTACCGTAACCTGGAAGGAAACAAGGTTTTTGTCCATAAGGAGGTTGCGGTAGGTTCGCGGTTGGTACCCTCCCTTTCGCTGATCGGACTGCCGGATCAAAACCAGGCCTCCTATCCTCCCGCAAACTGCCCCAGGCAGCGGTATTTTTCATACCTTCTCTGGAGGAGGTCTGGAAGGGGGATCCCGATTAAACCTTGAAGATGGCGGTCCAGGGCTCGGCTAAAAATTTTAGCCATTCCCTCAACGTTGCGGTGGGCGCCGCCCAGAGGTTCGGGGATAACTTCATCGATTACCCCCAGTTCATATATATCCGCAGCCGTCCCTTTAAGCGCCTCCGCGGCCCTCTCCTTTTCGGTTTCGCTTTTCCACAGAATGGCCGCGCATCCTTCTGGCGAAATCACCGAATAGGTGGCATTTTCCAGCATCAGCAGGCGGTCTCCCATTCCCAAAGCCAGGGCTCCCCCGCTGCCTCCTTCCCCGATGACCACGGAGATAATGGGTGTTCTTAAGGTGGCCATCGCCTGCAGGTTGGCAGCGATGGCCACGGCCTGCCCTCTTTCTTCCGCCCCTTGACCTGGATAAGCCCCCGGAGTGTCAATCAGGGTAATCAGGGGTTTGCCGAATTGTTCGGCCATTCTCATCAGCCTCAAGGCTTTGCGGTACCCTTCCGGGTTGGGCATGCCAAAATTACGGGCAATTTTATCCTTCACCGCCCGCCCCTTCTGATGGCCGACGACGACCACGGATTCTCCCTGAAAATTGGCCAACCCCCCGACGACCGCCGGATCATCGGCAAATTTCCGGTCCCCATGCAGCTCGACAAAATCCGTAAAGACGCGTTCGATATAGTCTAAGGAGGTGGGACGGTTGAAGTGCCGTGAGAGCTGGGTTTTCTGCCAGCGGGACAAATTGCCGTATACCTTCGCCTGGACCTTCTGGAGGCGCTTTTCCCAATGGCCAATTTCCTCCATTGTCTTCCAATCAGGGTTGATCGAGAAAGTCCGAAGCTCTTCGATCTTCTTATCAATCTCGGCAATGGGCTGCTCAAAATCCAGATAATAAATAGTCATTTTACGCTTGAAAGCTCACCGCTTCGTAACCCAGCAAGTCTCGCACCCTCCTGACCAATTGGTCCGTCGAGTTCAGCTTCCACTCGTCTCCCAGGGCGATAACCGTTTCGCCTTGTTCCGGCAAAAGCAGATGCAAGTAAACGGGGCAATTCCCGCGGCAATCCTGGAAGATTTCCCGGATGGCCACCAGATCTTCCCGCCCCAGACCTGCGGAACGAATCCGCAGATGAATGGACGTGGATAATTTCCCCACAGCCTGATCAAAAGGAAGAATCTCACCGGCGATCACCTTTAGGCTGTCTTCTCCCGCGTCCACTCTTCCCTTGATGAAAACCGGGTCTTCGCTTTTCAACAGCAGGGCCGAGTTTTTATACAACTCGGCAAAGACGATCACTTCCACTACCCCGCTTAAATCTTCCAGGGTTACGAAGGCCATGCGGTCGCCCTTTTTGGTGTTGGTCTCCTTAAGGGTGTTCACCACCCCCCCGATCACGACCTCCTGCTTGTCGGCGACTTCACGTATGCGCTGGGTGTCGGTGGTGGCCAGCCGCTTGAGGGTTGCGGCATAACGGGTCAAAGGGTGGCCCGTAAGGTAAAAACCAAGGGTCTCTTTTTCAAAGGCCAAGCGCTGGCTTTCGGGCCAATCCGGAACCGGAGGGAGGATCGGCTCCGTTTTTTTTCCGCCGGGGCGAAGAGATCCAAACAAGATAATCTGGGGGTTGCTGCGCTCCCTTTCCAGATTCTGGGACCACTCCATGGCTTCTTCCAGCCCGGCGAGGAGCCGGGCCCTGGACGAACCGGTGCCGTCAAAGGCTCCGCATTTGATGAGGCTCTCGATCACTCGCTTATTGACTTTGCGCAAGTCCACTTTGGCGCAAAAATCCGGCAGAGAAATAAATTCCCCTTTCTCTTCCCGGGCGGCCATGATCGACTGGATGGCCGCCCAGCCGACATTCTTGACCGCCGCCAGTCCGAAGCGGATCTTTGATCCGACAACCGTGAAATCCTGGCGACTTTCGTTGATGTCCGGCGGAAGAACCTCAACTGATTTTTCCCGGCATTCGCCTAAGTACCGCAAAATCTTGTCGGCGTTTCCCATTTCGCTGCTCATCAACGCCGCCATAAACTCTACCGGATAATGAACTTTCAGATAAGCCGTCTGGTAAGCGATGAGGGCATAGGCCGCGCTGTGGGACTTGTTGAACCCGTATTCGGCAAATTTGGCCATTAGCTCGAAAAGCTTTTCCGCCTTCTTCTCCGGAATTTTATTCCTCTGGGCTCCATCCAGGAATTTTTTCTTTTGCATGGCCATCTCATCGACACTTTTCTTACCCATGGCTCGCCGCAGGATGTCCGCGTCCGCCAGGTTAAAATTAGCCAGCACGGTGGCAATTTTCATCACCTGTTCTTGGTAGACGATTACTCCGTATGTCTCTTTGAGGATCTCTTGCAGCTGCGGGACTTCATAGACAATGGGGACCTTGCCCTGCTTGCGTTTGATAAAATCATCCACCATCCCGCTTTTCAAAGGCCCCGGGCGGTACAGGGCCAGAAGGGCCACCACATCCTCGAATCGCTCCGGGAGCAGGCGAACAACAAGGTCCCGCATCCCGGAACCTTCTAACTGGAAAACCCCCGAGGTGTCCCCCGAGCAAAGGAGGCTGTACGTGTCCGGTTCGTCCAGGGGGATTTGGCGGATGTCCAGTCCTTCCCGTCGGGACAGATTAACCCGATTGACTACTTCTGCGATCATGGTTAGGGTTTTTAAGCCTAAAAAATCAAACTTGATCAGCCCGATTTTCTCCACATCTTTCATGGGGTACTGGGTGACGATTTCGTTCTGCTGGCCTTTGTACAGGGGAACGACGTCGACCAGCGGGGTGCTTGAGATCACCACGCCAGCCGCATGGGTCGAGGCATGGCGGGGCAGCCCTTCGAGGGCCTGGGCCAACGTAAGAAGTTTCTTTACATCGGGGCTGTTTCTGTCGAGTTCCTGCAACTTGGGTTCTTGTTTGATGGCCTCCTTCAGAGTGATGTTCAGAGTGTTGGGAATCAATTTGGCGATCCGGTCGACCTCGCTGTAGGACATGTCCATGGCCCGGCCGACATCCCGGATCACAGCCCGGGCTTTCATTTGGCCGAAGGTGATGATCTGGGCGACATGGTCCGCGCCATACTTGTTCCTGACGTACTTAATGACCTCATCCCGTCCCTGAATGCAAAAATCAATATCGATGTCCGGCGGGCTCACCCTTTCCGGGTTGAGAAATCGCTCAAAAAGCAGACCACTGGGCAAGGGGTCGATTTCTGTAATTCCCAAGCTGTACGCCACTAAGGAACCGGCCCCCGATCCCCTTCCCGGTCCTACCGGAATTCCCTTCTCTTTGGCGTAGCGTATGAAATCGGCAACGATCAGGAAGTATCCGGCGAACCCCATCTTCTGAATCATGCGCAGCTCACTCTGGAGCCGCTGCTGGTAAATATCCTCCGCCGGGGAGGGCGTCCGTTTCTTAGCCCTCATCTCAGCCAGGCGTTTCTCCAGCCCCTTCCGGGCGGATTTTTCCAGAAAGCTGTCCAGGGTCTCCCCTTCTGGAACCTGGAACTGGGGAAATTGCAGCTCGTTCAGTTTCAGCTCCAGGTTGCAGCGTTCGGCAATTTCAATGGTATTCTTAAGCGACTCCGGACAGTAAGCAAATAACTCTTCCATTTCTTCGGCGGAACGGAAGAAAAATTCCTCAGTGGAAAATTTCATCCGGTCCAAGTCCTTGAGCGTCTTTCCGGTCTGGATGCACAAGAGAACTTCATGCGCTTTCGCGTCCTCTTTCCTTAAATAATGGCAGTCGTTAGTGGCCACTAAGGGCAGGGAGAGCTTCCGCGAAATCTCCAGCAGCCCTTCATTGACCTTCCTCTGCTCGGGGATTTGATTCTCCTGCAATTCTAAGTAAAAACGCCGGTCCGAAAAGATCGACCGGTATTCATCGGCCGCTTGCAGGGCCTTAGCGGGATCCCCGCCCGCCAGGAGGCTGGGGATCTCTCCCTGGAGGCAGGAGCTGAGGGCGATCAGTCCTTCATTGTGCTTCTGCAATAATTCTTTGTCGACCCGCGGGCGATAATAGAAGCCTTCGAAATAGCCTGCGGAGACGAGCTTCATCAGGTTCCGGTACCCGGTCAGATTTTTGGTCAAGAGGATCAGGTGATAGGAGGCCTCGGAAATTCCCCTGGAGGTTTTTTCGAAACGGCTTCCGGGAGCGACGTAGACTTCGCAGCCGATGATGGGTTTAATCCCGTGGCGCTGGGCTTGCTGGTAGAATTCGATGGCCCCGAACATCGCGCCGTGGTCGGTAATGGCCAGGGCGGGCATGCGGTAAATTTTGGCCTGGTTGAAAAGCTCCCCCAAACGGATGGCGCCATCCAGGAGGCTGAACTGGGTGTGAAGATGAAGATGGACAAAATTGGCGTGTTTCATAAAAAAACAGTGTCAGTGTCAGTGTGAGTGTCAGTTTATTCCTTGCGTTTCCCGATAGGCTCTATGCGCTCTGCGCTATGCCCTTTATTCCCACTCGATTGTGCTCGGAGGCTTGGAGGAAATATCATAAACGACCCGGTTGACTCCTTTTACTTCGTTGATCACCCGGTTGGAGATGATCCCTAATAGTTCCGCGGGCAAGGGTGCCCAATCCGCGGTCATCCCATCCTGACTCTGGACCACTCTTAAGGCAATGACCCGTTCATAGGTGCGTTCATCCCCCATGACCCCGACTGTGTATACGGGGAGGAGAACGGCAAAGGACTGCCAGACCTTCGTATACCAGCCGGACCGGCGCATCTCTTCCTCGACAATCGCATCGGCTTCCCGCAGAATGGCCAGGTCTTCCCGGGTTACCGGGCCCAGAATCCGGACCGCCAGACCCGGGCCCGGAAACGGCTGCCGCTCGATGAGTTCCTGGGGAAGGCCAATCTCCCTGCCCACTTCCCGCACCTCATCCTTAAAAAGTTCTCTCAGGGGTTCAATGAGCTTCAAAGGCATATGTTCGGGAAGGCCGCCCACATTGTGATGACTTTTAATCCTGACCGAAGGCCCCCGGAAGGAAACCGACTCGATGACGTCGGGGTACAGGGTGCCCTGGGCTAAAAAGGTGGCCCCGCCGATTTTACGCGCCTCGTTGGCAAAGAGGAAGATGAACTCATTGCCGATGATTTTTCTCTTTTGTTCCGGGTCGAAGACCTTGGCCAACTTTTCCAGAAATAGATCCCCGGCATCCACCGTCTTCAAGTTCAATCCAAAATGCCGGCCAAAGAGGCCCTTTACCTTTGGCGCTTCGTCCTTGCGCAAGAGCCCGTTGTCCACAAAAATACTCGTCGACTGGTTTCCCACAGCTCGGTGCAGGAGAACGGCCACGACGGAAGAGTCCACCCCTCCGCTCAGGGCGCAAATGATCCGGCCCTCGCCGATTTCTTCCCTTAAGGAGCGAATGCTCCGGGTGACAAAGGACTCCATGGTCCAGTCAGCGGGGATATGGCAGATGCGGAAGAGGAAGTTTTTTAAAATCTCTTTGCCCAGGGGAGTATGAACAACTTCCGGGTGAAATTGGACCCCGAAGGCCCTGAGGTCGTCGTTTTTGATTGCGGCCACGGGAGAATTGGAGGAATGGGCAATGGCCCGGAATCCTGGAGGCTGGACTTCTATCCGGTCGCCATGACTCATCCACACCTGAATGGATCCCCCCTGATTGAACCCGGCAAAAAGGTCGGACGCATCATCAAGGAACAGTTCACTCCGGCCATACTCCCGTTTTAGCGACTTGCCTACTTCCCCCCCCAGCACATGGGTCATGAGCTGCATCCCGTAACAGATGCCCAGGACCGGAATATTCATCCGAAAAAGATCCGGCGCATTGAGGGGAGCTCCCGGTTCGTAAACGCTCGCAGGACCCCCTGAAAGAATAATGCCCTTAGGGTCGAAGGCCCGAATGGCCTCGAGACTCATATGGTAGGGATGAATTTCGCAGTACACCCGGCATTCTCGGACACGGCGGGCGATCAACTGGGTGGTCTGGGAACCGTAATCCAGGATTAAAACCCGTCCCTGAAACTCTCTGGCCTGCATAGCGGTTTAAGATTCCTTGAAGGGATTTTCTCCTCCCACGCTGTAATTGGGGGCTTCTTTGGTGATAATGACGTCATGGACGTGGCTCTCCCGCAAACCAGCATTGGTGATACGGGTGAACCGGCTTTTTACCTTTAAGTCTTTCAAGGACCGGCATCCGAGGTATCCCATTCCCGCGCGCAATCCCCCCAAAAGCTGGTAGATGCTCGAGGAGAGGGGTCCCTTGTAAGGGACGCGCCCTTCAATTCCTTCGGGCACGAGCTTGATTTCCGATTCCACATCGTCCTGGTAGTAGCGGTCCTTACTGCCGCTTTTCATGGCTTCAACGGAACCCATCCCCCGGTACATTTTATAGCTCCGCCCCTGGTAAAGCACCATTTCGCCGGGGCTTTCGTCGGTTCCGGCAAAAAGACCGCCGATCATCACCGTGTCCGCCCCCGCGGCAATCGCCTTGGTGATGTCGCCGGAAAACTTGATGCCCCCGTCGGAAATAATCGGTACGCCGTGGCGCTCGGCTACCCGGGCGCATTCCAGGATGGCTGTGATTTGGGGAACTCCCACCCCGGCAATCACCCGGGTCGTGCAAATCGATCCCGGGCCTACTCCCACTTTCACTGCGTCGGCGCCCGCCTTGATCAAGGCTTCTGTCCCCTCTGCCGTGGCCACGTTGCCGGCAATGAGCTGGCAGTTGGGAAATACTTTCTTCGTGCCGCGGATGGCTTCGATTACCCCCTGGGAGTGGCCATGGGCCGTATCAATGACGATGGCATCGGCTCCGGCCTTCAGTAAGGCTTCTACCCGCGCTTCCCGGTCCGGCGCCACGCCCACGGCCGCTCCCACCCGCAAACGTCCCAGATTATCCTTACAGGAATTGGGGTACTTGATGGTCTTCTCGATGTCCTTGATGGTAATCAGGCCCTTGAGAGTATTTTGATCGTCCACGACTAAGAGTTTTTCGATCCGATTCTTGTGGAGCAGCCGCTTCGATTCTTCGAGCGTGATGCCCACGGGGGCCGTTATTAATTTATCCTTGGTCATCACGGCCGAGATGGGCTGGTCGAGTTGGGTTTCAAACCTTAGGTCACGATTGGTTAAAATGCCCACTAACTTCCCTTGGCGGGTGATCGGGACCCCGGAGATGCGGTACTTCCTCATAATCTCCAAGGCTTCATAAATTCTCTGATCCGGATTCATCGTAATGGGATCGACGATCATTCCGCTTTCGGACTTTTTGACTTTGTCCACTTCCCCTGCCTGGGTAGAGATCGGCATGTTGCGATGGATAATCCCGATCCCCCCTTCCCGGGCCATGGTAATCGCTGCTTGGGCTTCCGTGACCGTATCCATGGCAGCGCTGATAAGCGGAATATTCAAGCGGATGGCGGGAGTCAGAAAGGTGGACACCTCCACGTCCCGGGGAAGAATGGAAGACTCGGCCGGGATCAGAAGAACGTCATCAAAAGTGAGGCTTTCACCGAGCGTCTCGGGCAACATCTCTAACTCCTTTTCGATTGGGAGAAAATGGTTTTAAAATACTTTATTATGGCAAGGGGGGG
>CAZIDC010000021.1:8472-15487 GCA_964537885.1 uncultured Syntrophaceae bacterium
TTGGGGCGTTTTTTGAACCTGGGGAGCAGCGGCATGGCCAGAAGAAAAACGGCGACAAGGATCAGGAATAGAGATATGGGCCGGGTTAAGAAAATTAAAAAACTGCCATGGGACATGATCAACGATTGGCGCAAAGCATTTTCCAGCAATGGACTCAGCACGAAGGCAAGAATTAAGGGGGCGCCTTCATAGGCAAACTTCTTCATTAGGTAGCCAACGATTCCGAAGGCGACCATGATGATCACCTCGAATACGTTGTTGTTGACGCTGTATACTCCGATTAAACAAAAAAGGAGAATGAGGGGAAAAAGAATTGGATAAGGGATCTTGAGAATTTTAACCCAGATTCCGATCAGGGGAACGTTCAGGACCAGCAGCATGATATTACCGATATACATGCTGCCCAATACCCCCCAAAACAGATTCGGGTGCTCCTTAATCAGCAGGGGACCGACTTTGATATTGTGAATCAGGAGGGCCCCTAACAGGATGGCCATGACTACATTAGCCGGAATCCCTAAGGTCAAAAGGGGGATGAAGGCCCCTTGGCTTGCCGAATTATTAGCGGCCTCCGGTCCAGCTACCCCCTCTATGGCCCCAGATCCAAACTTTTCCGGGTGCTTGGAAATTTTCTTTTCCAAGGCATAGGTGGCAAATGAAGCGATCACCGCCCCTCCCCCCGGAAGGATCCCGAGGAAAAAACCGATGAAAGTGCCCCGAAGGATGGACCCAATAGAATCTTTCCAGTCGCGGAGGGAAGGAAAGAGGTTGGCAATCCGGGTTTTATAAATTTCCTGTTTGGAACCCTGGTCGATATTGATTAGAACTTCCGAGATGCCGAACAACCCCATAATCACCGGGATCAATCCCAGACCGTCCATGAGGGTATAACTTCGGTAGGTGAATCGTTCCAAACCGGAAATATTGTCGGTGCCGATAGTGCCCAAGAAAATTCCCACGCAAGCCATCATGAGCGCTTTAACCATGGACCCACTCGCTAAATAGGTCACCACGGTGAGGCCCATGAACATAAGGGAAAAGTACTCGGGGGGGCCGAACCGAAGGGCAAACCGCGCGAGGGGAGGAGCCACCAGCATGATCAGGATCGTAGCCAGCGTACCGGCGATGAAAGATCCGAAGGCGGAAATCCCCAAGGCGGGTCCAGCCCGCCCCTTCCGGGCCATCTGATACCCGTCGAGACAGGTAACCACGGATGCCGCCTCTCCCGGGATATTGACAAGGATGGAAGTAATGGAACCGCCATACATGGCTCCATAATAGATTCCGGCCAACATGATGACCGCAGCAACAGGATTAATGTGAAAGGTAGACGGTAAAAGCAGGGAGATGGTGGCAACCGGTCCCAGCCCTGGGAGCACCCCGATCAAGGTGCCGATCAAACAGCCAATAAAACAGAAGAGCAGGTTGTCAGGCTGAAGGATAACTGAAAAGGCGAATTGCAGGTTGGCCAGGAGGTCCATGCTTAAAATCCAAGGACTCCCTTGGGAAGCTGGGTCCGCAACCATAGCTCAAAAACAACATAGCAGGATACGGAAGCGACCCCGCTCCCCCCGATGGTCCAAGACCACTTTTGAGGTTCCATCCCAAAGCGAAAAAGAAAGATCATGAAGAGGAAGGTACAAATCAGGAAACCCAGGATGTCCAGAACAAGGGCATAAGCCAACAAGGCGAATAGAACCCGGATTAAATTCTTCCACCTCTCCCGGGAATACCAGGATGCTTTCTGGCCCGTGGATTCAGCCTTTCGCGCCTGGACAAAGCAAATGATTGACAAGCCCGCCAGGATAAGACCCACCAACAAAGGGAGAAATCCAGGACCCGGATCACGCCAAGATCCCAAAGGGAGACGGATTGATTCGATGGACATATAAAAGGCCAAAGCCAGCCAGACCAAACTGCTGATGCGGTCATATTTTCCCATGTTTCAGCCTTCTTTAAGACGGAGAGGCACCCCTAAGGGAAAAAGTGACTTTCCCTATTTGGCCACGGCTCCCAATTCCTGGGCGACTTTGAAATACACGTTATACTGCGCTCTAAACGCTTTCGAGGTATCTTGGGGATTGCGGAAATCGGCCCATTGTTCGACTTTTCTCAGGCTCTCGGTAATTTCTTTTCGATATTTTTCAACCGCTTTTTTCTGGGCGTCGGCAAACCGGTCTACAATCGGCTGGGGAGTCCCTTTGGGAAAGGCAAAGCTGTACAAAGCGGGGGCCACGATGGGGTATCCTAATTCCTTAAAGGTGGGGACATCCGGCAGCCCGGCCAACCGTTCGTCCTCGGACGCGGCCAATATCCGGACGTTGCCGGCATCCAGGTGGCCCGCCGCCCCGGAAACGATGCAGGCCTCCACATGCCCGCCCAGGAGCGCGGCCATGGACTCGCCGCTCGATTTAAACGGCAAGTTCACCAGCTTGATTCCCGCATATTTATTAAAGAGCTCCAGGACGAAATCAGCGGCGGTAAGCTTACCATAGGTGCCCGCCTGGAATCCTCCAGGAGTCTTCTTGACCTCTTCGATAAAATCCTTGAGCGTTTTCCACCGCGCATCTTTTTTTACAACCACCCATATGGGGATTTTCGAGTAGGAGCCCACAAGGATAAAATCCTCCATTTTGAAATCCATTTTTTTCACAATGGGGGAAATAATGAGCGGGGTTGCGCTTCCTACCAGGACCGTGTAACCGTCGGGTTTGGCCTTGGCCACATAAGCGGCCCCGAGAGAACCGCCGCCGCCGGGTTTATACACGCTGACCAGGGTCTGTCCCAAGAATTCGGATATTTTATTGGCCATAATCTTGCTGCCCAGGTCCGTTCCCGACGCCGGAGCATAGGATACGATCATGTTGATGGGCCGGGTAGGATAGGATTCCTCCGCTGCCCAGATCCGGGAAGAATGCGGTCCCACCAGGAAAAAAACAAGAAACAAAAAAACCAGGCCGGCCCAAAATCGTTTCCCCTTTGGTATTCTTTTCTCCATTGCTCACGTCCTCCTTTTACAAAAATAAGTGGGAATATATATCTTTTACTTATAATCTGTCAATCAATTTCGGAAACTTGCCACCCTTCATTTTTGGGCCATGGTGGATGTTTGAATCATTTTCTGCGGGAATCGGCGGGCGAATGAAATTATTGGTGCCGGGAGAGTCCCTCCAGAAGAATTCCTTCGAGGAGTCCGGAATCAATCGCAGTCAATGCTTGCCGTTGAAAAATTTTAAGGAGGCCAGAAACGACCGCGGCTCCGGCAACGATTAGGTCTTCCCTCCCCTTCTCCAGCCCGGGGATTCTTTGCCTCTCCTTTATGGGCAGGGAGCGGAGTCGGTGATAAATATTATTTAGGGCGCTGCGGTCGATTCGCTGGCCGTTGATTTTGCCGGGGTCGTAAACCTTGAGCCCTAAGTGGATAGCTGCCAGCGTGGTCACCGTGCCCGCCGTACCGACGAGGTTCGAGTCGAGGTCGGCAAGTTCCATCCCTTCCCTTCCGAACCATTCCCGAACTTCCGCAAGAACTCCCCCTATGTATCCCTCCATGGACTCTATCTCTTGCAGCCCCGGCGGATCGTTCTTCAGAAATTTTTCGCAAAGACCCACTGACCCCAACCCGAGGCTCCTGATCTTTACCGGCCTGTTCCTTTTTGCCCAGATGATTTCCGTGGACCAACCGCCTATGTCCACGACCAACCGGGGAGAATCGATTTTCGGGAGAGACGCGAGGGCCCCTTTGAGCATCAAGCGTCCTTCCTCTTCTCCTGAAAGGAGGCGGAGGAATAGGCCTGTCTGCTGGAAAACACGGTCAAGGAACCCCTGTCCGTTTCCGGCTTCCCGGACCACACCCGTGGCCACGCCCCAAACCTTCTCCACCCCTTCCCCGCTTAGCAGGTCGGAGAAGCAGGCGAGGGCTTCCATCGTCCTGGCCATGGCCTTCTCATCGAGTTGTTTGGTTTTTGAAAAATTGCCTCCCAGGCGGGTGATTCTTCTCTCTACCCGAAGAAGGCGGAATTTTTTTTTATTGGTTCTCTCGGCCAAAAGAAGCCGGACGGTGTTGGAGCCGACGTCCAGGGAAGCAAAGCGGAAAGCAGTCATGGAAGGACTCGGGGAACAAATCGGGCGAAAAATGTCAAAGATGTTGTTAGGGATCGGGGTCCATTCGGGTTAAACCCTTAATTCGCGGGCAGGTAATAAAGAAAATTGAGCCGGGAAGTATTCTCCCGCAAGCTTTCCAATAGGTTCTGGATCGTTTCCCGCAACAGAAAATCCAGGATAGAAAATTTTTTCTTTTCCGGGTAGATTACTTCCGGCGTCCCTTTGATTCCCGCCATCTTGGCCGCCATGGCGATGGCGTCTTCCAAATTGCCAAGATCATCGATCAGCCCCAAGGATCGGGCCTGATCGCCCGAGAAAATCCTTCCGTCGGCCAGGCTTCTGACCTTTTCCAAAGAAAGTTTTCTCCCCTCGGCGACCGCCCGGATGAACTGCTCGTGAACGCTGTCGAGCACCCCCTGGAGCAATCGTTTTTCTTCCCGGGTCATCTTGCGCAGGGGAGAGCCGATATCCTTATGCTTGCCGCTTTTTATCACCATGGACTGCAGGCCGAGCTTGCGGAACAATTCTTCCACGTTTAAACTCTCGACGATTACCCCGATGGATCCGGTGATCGATCCTGGGTTGGCCACAATTTTATCGGCGGCGCAGGCGATGTAATACCCCCCCGACGCCGCTACGGAACCGACCGAAACCAGGACCTTCTTATCCCGCTGGGTTTTTTTCACCTCGGCATAGATTTCCTGCGACGGGCCCACTCCTCCCCCCGGCGAATCAATCCGGAGGATGATGGCCTTTACTTTCTCGCTCTTGCGAAATTTGGCCAGTTTTTCCAGGACGGGTTGGGAATCGAGAATGACCCCCCTGATCTCAATGATGGCGACTTTTTCGCCGCCCCACAGGCTTTCTTCCCGGATGGCTAAAAGGGAGAGTACCCATAGGCTTACGATAAAAAGACTGAGCAGGACCCCAAAAACCATCATCCCCAATAATACAGGGTGTTTTTTCATCCCCGGGTTACCGCTCCTTGAGGTTATTGTTTTCTCGCGCTCTTCTCTCCAGGCCTTCTTTCAGCATCCGGCCGAAATCGGAAGTATCATCATCATAGGCGGGCGTCGATTCTTTCCGCGAAGAAGAGGATTGATAACGATCGATATCTTTGATGCTCAGGCCGATCTTGTGTTTCTTCGGATCCACATTGATGACCACAGTTTGAATCTCGTCCCCCACCTTGGTAACTTCCGAGGCCTTCTCCACCCTCTGATGGCTGAGTTCAGAAATATGCACCAACCCCTCGATCCCCGGCTCGATCTCCACAAAGGCGCCGAACTTGGTGACATTCGTTACCTTTCCTTTGACCAACTGGCCCACCTTGAACCGGTGGTGCACCTCATCCCATGGGTTTTTCTGGATTTGCTTGATCCCTAAAGAAAAACGTTGGTTTTCTTTATCGATATTCAATACGATGGCCTGAACCTCCTGGCCTTTCTTGAAAGCTTCCGAAGGATGCTTCAGCCGTTGGATCCAGGAGATGTCCGAGATATGCACCAGCCCGTCGATCCCTTCGTCGATCCCGATAAAAATTCCGAAATCCGTTATGTTTTTGATCCGCCCCTGGATTTTTGTGCCCACCGGATACCGTTCGGCAATCGTATCCCAGGGATTGGGGGAGGTCTGTTTTAATCCGAGGGAGATTCGCTTTTGGCCCTGGTCAACATCCAACACCTTGACCTCGACCTCATCCCCCACCGATAAAATTTTCGAAGGATGCTTGATCCGCTTCGTCCAGGACATCTCCGAAACATGGACCAGACCCTCTACCCCATCGCGGAGCTGGACGAAAGCTCCATAATCCGTGATGGAGGTAACCGTTCCCTTCAGCCTTGCCCCTACGGGGAACTGCCCGGCGAGATTTTCCCAGGGGTCGGGCAGGGTCTGTTTTAATCCCAGGGACACACGGTTGTTATCGCGGTCAAACTGCAAAACCTTTACCTTGATCTTCGCCCCAACCGTCAGAACATCCGATGGATGATTGATTCTCCCCCAGGAAATATCGGTAATATGCATTAAACCGTCGATTCCCCCCAAGTCGACGAAGGCGCCGTAATCCGTTACATTCTTGACCACGCCTTCGACAATCTGCCCTTCTTGCAGGGTTTCCAGGGTCTTGTGCCTCAAAGACTCTCGTTCTTTTTCCAGGAGAACGCGTCGGGACAGGACAACGTTTCCGCGCCGCCGGTTGAGCTTAATAATCTTGAATTTTAAAGTGGACCCGATGAGCTTTTCTAAATTGCGGATGGGGCGGATATCAACCTGAGACCCGGGCAAAAAAGCCATGACTCCGATATCGACGCTGAGCCCCCCCTTAATCCGGGAGACGATCTTGCCCTCGATGACTTGGTCTTCGTTCCAGGCCCGGCTGATTTCTTCCCAGAATTTAAACCGGTCGGCCTTTTCCTTGGACAGAGTTACCATCCCGATTTCGGATTCCTTGCGTTCGATGTAGACATCGATGGAATCGCCGATGGACACGATTGGACTGCCGTCCTTGGAGAGAAACTCACGCAAGGCGACCTGCCCTTCGGATTTGAATCCGATGTCTACTGTTACGAATTCAGGGCCGATGTGGATCACCCGTCCATGGACCACTTCCCCTTCCTGGACTTCCTGCAGGCTTTCTTCATAAAGAGCCTGGAAACTCTCCCCCTCTTCGGGTTTCAGACGATTTTCGCCTTGTTCTTCGATTCCCTCTGTCGGGGGATTATCCCCCATTCTCTCAGTTACAATTTCTTCCTCATTTGCTGACATGCAATAATCCCCCCTCCACTCTTTTTCCATATAAATAAAGACAGAAAATTATATCATATAAAAAAAAAAGTACAACGATTTTTTCACGCCCTCTGTAACCCTTCAGTCACGAGTGGCTATGACAGGAATATCGGAGGAACTAACCCTG